>JBJMGZ010000793.1:0-8715 GCA_045807605.1 Thermoanaerobaculia bacterium
TGGATCGGCGCAGTGGGCCGGAAGTAGCCGGACACGTCCGCAACCAGGTGCGCCGTGGTCGCGTAGGGCGCGTCGAGGAGGGCTTCCACCTTGCCGCCCTCGCCAAGCCGCAGCAGGGCGACACCCGCCAGGGTCCTGTCCTCTTGCAATCCCTGGACGATGTCCTGGACGAATGGACAGCAGGGATAGACCGAAAGCAGCCCGTTGCCGGTCGGAGCCACGGCGGTCAGGTTGAAGGCGGCGGCGCTCGCGTCCGGGGGGATGCCGCAGTAGCCGCCGACCGGGATCCAGCGGTCGAAGCCGCCAGCCATAGGCCCTTCCCCCCAGCGGCTGTCATAGACGCGACAGGGGGTCAGGGTGAAGAAGTCGGACTCCTGCTGCGCGCCGGCCTGCGGCGCAAACGCGGCCAGGAAAAGAGCAACGGAGACAGGTCCAGCAGAGGACTTCCTCAACCGCTTTAAGATTCCCATGGTCACATCTCCCCTGTAGCCGGTGCAACACCGTCAAATTGAAGAGATCTTCGCTGCTCGGATGAACGCTACGCTGATCTTAGGGCCGTAGAACCCTGATGCGCAAGAGCCCGGCGGTTGTACCGGGCACGACCCCGCCGGGGAGAGCCACCTCTCGGCGCGTACCGGCGTTTCCCCCGCGCGTACGAGCGACTCCCCGCGTGTACCAGCTCTCTCCCCGCGCAGGGAGGCTACCCTCCCCGGCGGTACCGGGCACCTCCCCCAATCGGGGAGAGCCACCTCCCCGCGCGCACCGGGCACCTCCCCGTGCGGGGAGAGCCATCTCCCCGTGCACGGTTCGACAAGGGAAGGCAGTTCACATAGCGACACGGGCCGCCGTTGACGCGGCAAATCTCCCCGGAGCGCGCCAAATCCCCAGGCGGACCTCGGACAGCCGGAGCCGGCGCGCCGAATCGCCCCGCAGACCTCCCGCGGCCGGAATCGACGCGCCAAATCCGCTCGTAGACCTCCTGCGTCCGGATTCAGAGCGCCAAATCCCCCCGTAGACCTCCGACAGCCGGATTCATCGCGCCAAATCCCGCCGCAGACCTCTGCCGGCCGGATCTGGAGCGCCAAATTCTCCTGCCATTCGGCCAAATCCCGCGGGGCATACGCCAAATCCCGCCGTAGACCTCTGTTTCCAGATTTGGCGCTCTCCATTCCGTTGGCAGACCTCCATCCGCCGGATCTGGAGCGCCAGATTTTCCCGCCATTCGTCCAAATCCCGTGGGGTATGCGCCAAATCCCGCCGCAGACCTCTGTTTGTAAAATTTGGCGCTCCACATCGCCGCCACATTGCGATAAATCCGGGAAGAGCGCTCCACATCCGGATTCGGCTGCTCCGGCCTGCTTGCACCTGGAGGGGCTCTGACCCTGAACCCCTCCCTTCCTGAATAGCACAGGGCGCCGGGAATGCGGAGGCTTGCTTCGCCCCGGGCCTCCGGCTACGCTCCGGCTGCGTGAACCAAACGGACCGCATTGTGGGATGCCTCCTCGGCGGCGCCATCTCGCCTTCGCAGAGCTCGTCGTGGAATGCAAGGAGATCAGGAATCCATGAGCCCGGAAGTCATCGCCGCGTTGGTCGCAGCAGGAGCCGCCGTGCTGTCTTCGTTGCTCGCGCTCTGGGGACAGGTGCGCATCCTGCGGCTCACCGCCACCCACGAGAAGGACAAGCGCCGGGAGGACAAGCAGGATGAGGTGGAGCGGATCATGTCGCGCTACCGCGAGCCCCTGGTCCGCGCCGCCTACGACCTGCAGAGCCGCCTCTACAACATCGCCGCCGGGGATTTCCTGACCGCCTTCTGGGTGAACGGCACGAAGGAGGAGCGCGGCTACGCCGTCAACAACACCCTCTTCCTGGTCGCCCAGTTCTTCTGCTGGAACGAGATCCTCCGCCGCGACGTCCAGTTCCTCGACCTGGGAGACCAGGAGCCGACGCGGCGCCTGTCCGAGCTCCAGGATGACATCACCCATCTCTGCGCGGCGGATCATCATGGCCGCGCCTTCCGGATCTTCGCCGGCGATCAGCGCGCGATCGGCGAGCGCATGATCCGCAAGGGCTCGAGCGGATTGGAATGCCTCGGCTACGCGGATTTCGCCGACACGATCCGGCAGCAGCCCACCCGCATCCCCCACCTGGACCTGTTGCGGCAGGACATCGAGGCCCTCGCCCAGGCGCCCGATCCGCGCAACCCGCGCCTGCTCCTCCTCCAGAATGCGCTGATCGACCTGCTCGACCACCTCGATCCCGGGTTCCTGCGCTTTCCCAAAGAGCGGCGATCGAAGCTTCCGGCTTGAGCTCTCGGAGGGAGTCGATGCTGCCAATGCTGCAAATACTGCCAATGCTGCCAATGCCACCAATGCTGCGATCCATCGCGCTGTTCCTGGCTGCCGGCTTCCTGGAGATCGGCGGCGGCTACCTGGTCTGGCTCTGGCTGCGGGAGGGCCGGTCCGGGTGGCTGGCCCTGCTCGGCGGGATCTCCCTGTTCGCCTACGGCATCGTCCCGGTCTTCCAGCCGGCCCACTTCGGGAGGGTATACGCCGCCTACGGCGGGCTCTTCATCGGCCTCTCGCTCCTCTGGGGCTGGTGGATGGACGGGCGCAAGCCCGACGCCTGGGACGTGGCCGGCGCCCTGATCTGCCTGGCCGGCGTGATGGTCATCATGTACGCGCCGCGGCACGGCTGAGCCGGCGCCCGGCCGGGAGAGCCCCGGCCAGGCCAGCCTTCTTTCCGGCTTCCCCTAGACCGGGATCAGCTTCCTCTCCTCGACGATGCGGCGCTCCTCCGTGGAGCCGCCGCGCAGCTCGAGCGGTACGAAGGGCCGCAGCGCCTCCCCCACGTAGATCTGGCGCGGCCGGGCGATCCGGCTCTTGGGATCGTCGTGCATCTCCTTCCACTGCGCGATCCAGCCCGGCAGGCGGCCGAGCGCGAACATCACGGTGAACATCTCGGTGGGGATGCCCATCGCCCGGTACAGGATGCCGCTGTAGAAGTCGACGTTCGGATAGAGCTTGCGCTCGATGAAGAACTCGTCGCGCAGCGCCACCTCCTCCAAGTTGCGCGCGATGTCGAGCAGCGGATCGGACAGGCCCATCTCGGCCAGCACCTCGTCGGCCGCCGTCTTCAGGATGCGCGACCGCGGGTCGAAGTTCTTGTACACCCGGGGGCCGAAGCCCATCAGGCGGAAGCCGGAAGCCTTGTCCTTGGCCATGTCCACGTACTTGCGGTAGTTGCCGCCGTCGTCGCGGATCATCCTGAGCATCTGCATCACTTCCTGGTTGGCGCCGCCGTGGAGCGGGCCCCAGAGGGCGCAGATGCCGGCGGAGATCGCGGCGAACACGTTGGGCCGGCTGCTCCCCACCATGCGCACCGTCGAGGTGCTGCAGTTCTGCTCGTGGTCCGCGTGCAGGATGAGCAGGAGGTTGAGCGCCCGGTCGAGCACCGGCGAGACCCGGTACGGCTCGGCGGGGACGGCGAACATCATGTGCAGGAAGTTCTGGGTGTAGGAAAGGTCGTTGCGCGGGTAGACGAACGGCTGGCCGATCGACTTCTTGTAGGAGAACGCCGCGATCGTGCTCGTCTTGGCGATCAGCCGCGCGATGTTGAGATCGGTGTCCTCGTCCTCCCGGCCGTAGTAGGCAGAGAGCGAGGCGACCATCGCGGAGAGCACCGCCATCGGATGCGCCGTCGGCGGGAAGTCCGCGAAGAGCCCCTTCATCGCCTCGTGGATCAGGCTGTGGTACTTGAGGCCATGGCGGAAGCCCTCGAGCTCCTGCCGCGTCGGCAGGTGGCCGTGGATGAGCAGGCAGGCCACCTCGTCGAAGCTCGCCTGCTCCGCCAGCTCCTCGATCGAGTAGCCGCGGTAGCGCAGGATCCCCTTCTCGCCGTCGATGAAGGCGATGGCGCTCTTGCACGAGCCGGTGTTGGCATAGCCCTGGTCGAGCGTGATGGCGCCGGTCCGGGCGCGCAGGTCCGAGATGTCGATCCCGATCTCCCCTTCCGTCCCCCGCAGCACCGGCAGCTCGTATGACTTTCCGTCAAGGCTCAGGATTGCGTTGTCCATCTTCGTTCCTCCCTCGCACCAGCATCCTGCAACCCGGCGGGACCGTCACCGCCCGTCCGGGTGGCGCCCGCCACGCCAAAGGGGGATATCGACGGGACACACAGGGCGTGCCCGCTCGGGGTTCGCCTGCCCGCAATCCGCTCCTGACTTCGTCGCATTTGACTTTTCGCCTACTAGCGGGTAAGATTTTAGCGAATCAAAATCTCCTCGCGCCCAAGCCCATGAACCCCTCGCTCTCACGCCGCTCGCTCCTCCACCTGGCAGGCTTCGGCACGCTGGCAACCGGCGCCGGCGCGCTCCTGGGCGAAGCCGGGCACGAGGCCGCGTCGAGGAAGGTGATGGATCATGCCGCGCATGCGATGGGGGCCGTCGGCCGGGTCTCGACCGAGACGTTCGATCCGATGCGCTTCCTGCGCGCCTGGAACTTCTCCGACCTGCCGGACGGAGAGCGCGCCCGCTTCTACCGCGAGACGCCGCAGCCGGACGGCACGCTGCTGCGCGAGTACGAGATCTTCGCCGTGGACCGCGAGATCGAGATCGCGCCGGGCGTCTTCTTCGCCGCCTGGACCTACAACGGCCAGGTGCCGGGCCCGACGCTGCGCGCCACCGAGGGGGACCGGATCCGCATCCATTTCCTGAACCAGGGCTCGCATCCGCACACCCTGCACTTCCACGGCTGGCATCCGCCGGAGATGGACGGGGCGATGCCCGAGCACCAGGTGCCTCCGGGCGGGCAGTTCGTCTACGAGTTCGACGCCGAGCCTTTCGGCCTGCACCTGTACCACTGCCATGCCGTGCCGCTGAAGCGGCACATCCACAAGGGGCTCTATGGCGCCTTCATCGTCGATCCCCGGGCGCCGCGGCCGCCGGCGGACGAGATGGTGATGGTCATGAACGGCTTCGACACCAACTTCGACGCCGACAACGAGGTCTACGCCGTCAACTCGGTGGCGCACTTCCACATGGCGGAGCCGATCGCCGTGCCCGTGGGCAAGCTGGTGCGGATCTACCTCGTCAACCTGACCGAGTTCGACCTGCTCAACAGCTTCCATCTCCACGGCATGTTCTTCAAGGTCTACCGCACCGGCACGTCGCTCGAGAGCCAGGAGGTGACCGACACGCTGATGCTCTGCCAGGGCGAGCGCGCGATCCTCGAAACGATGTTCCGCTATCCCGGCCGCTTCATGTTCCACGCCCACCAGAGCGAGTTCGCAGAGCTCGGCTGGATGGGCCTGTTCGAAGCCGCGGAGGGATCGCCGTGAGGCCTGAGGCCCGGCGGGTATGGCTCCCGGGACTGCTCCTGGGGCTGCTGCCGCTCGTGCTGCTCGGCGGGCTCGTGGCCCTCATCCTGCGGACGGGTCTCGCCGACGCGGTCCGCGGCGAGGCGCCGCCGATCGAAGCCTTGAGCTTCCAGCGGGTGGAGCTCACCCCCGGGGGCCTCGTCGTCGAGGTGCTCAACGACGGGCCCGATCCGGTCCGGATCGCTCAGGTTCAGGTCGACGAAGCCTACTGGGCCTTCACCCTGGATCCGCCCGGTGCCCTGGGGCGCCTGGGCCGGACGCGGATCGACATCCCCTACCCGTGGGTGAAAGACGAGGCCCACCTGATCCGGCTCGTCAGCTCGACGGGGTTGACCTTCGACCGCGAGATCCCGGTTGCGGTGGCGACGCCCCGGCCGGGGTGGCGGTTCTTCTGGCTGTTCGCGCTCATCGGCCTCTACGTCGGGGTGATCCCGGTGACCCTGGGGCTGCTCTGGTACCCGCTGGTCGGCCGGCTCGGCCCGCGCGCCCTGGGCTTCCTGCTGGCCCTCACCATCGGCCTGCTGCTCTTCCTGCTGGTCGACGCCGCGCACGAGGGGCTCGAGGCGGTGGAAAAGATGCCGGCCGCCTTCCAGGGGCTCGCCCTCTTCGTCTTTGGAGCCTTCGCCGCCTACCTGGGGATCGAGGCGTTCGGCGGCTGGCTCGCGAAGCGCCGGGCCGGGGCGGGCGCGGTATCGGCGGGATGGGCGGGATCGGCGGGATGGGCGACGGCGCTGCTGGTCGCCATCGGCATCGGCCTGCACAACCTGGGCGAGGGTCTGGCGATCGGCGCGGCGCTCGGCCTGGGGGAGGTGGCCCTGGGGCGGTTGCTGATCCTGGGCTTCACGCTGCACAACACGACCGAGGGGCTGGCGATCGTCGCCCCGATCGCCCGGACTCCGGTCTCCCTGGCCCGCCTGCTCGTGCTGGGGCTGATCGGGAGCCTGCCCACGATCGCGGGTGCCTGGCTCGGAGGCTTCGTCTACTCGCCGACCCTGTCGGTCCTGTTCCTGGCCCTGGGGGCCGGCGCGATCGCGCAGGTGATCGTGCAGATCGCCAAGGGCATGGCCGCCGGCCGGCCGCTCGCCGACGCCTTGCGCAGCGGGCCTGTCATGGCCGGTCTGCTCGCCGGTTTCGCGCTGATGTACACCACGGGCATGCTGGTCCAGTGAGGTATCGATCATGAGCTTTCCCAAGACTCTTTCCCGGAAAATCCTATGGCTCGGCCTGGCTCTGGCCTGCTGCGGCGTCGGTCTGGCGCGCAGCAACGCCCGGGAAGAGCCGCGCGTCATCAACCTGACGGCCCGCGACATGGCGTTCTACCTGGCCGGGGACCCGACGCCGAACCCGACGCTCGTCCTGCGCCATGGCGAAAAGGTGCGGCTCACGCTCACCAACGAGGACCGGGGCATGACGCACGACTTCGCGGTCGAGTCGCTGGACGTAGCCACGCGCGCGTTGCGCCGGACCGGCACCGATTCCCTGGTCTTCGAAGCGCCGCAACGGCCGGGTGAGAGCGCGTACGTCTGCACCTACCACGCGCGGATGATGAGGGGAGTCCTGAAGGTCGAGTAACCCCGGGTGACCGCCCCCGCGCACCTCCCCATCGCCGTCGTCGGAGCCGGAGCGGCGGGAACCGTCGCCGCGATCTTCGCCGCGCAAGGTCCCCGCAGAGTCCTCCTCCTGGAGCGCACCCGCGACGGCGGGCGCAAGATCCTGGTGAGCGGCGGCGGGCGCTGCAACGTCCTCCCCTCCGAGCCGGCGCCGGCCCGCTTCGTGACCGACTCCTCGCCGAACACCCTGCGCAAGATGCTCCTCTCCTGGCCGCTCGCCGAGCAGCGGCGGTTCTTCGAGGAGGAGGTGGGCGTGCCGCTCGCCCTGGAAGAGGAGACCGGCAAGCTCTTTCCCGTTTCCAACCAGGCACGGGACGTGCGCGACGGCCTCCTCCGCCTCGCCGCCCGCCGCGGGACGGAGACCGTCTTCGACGCCGACGTCGAGGACTTCTTCCTCTCTGACGGCGCCTGGGTGGTCCGCCTCCAGGACGCCCGGGTGATCCGGGCCTCGTCGGTGATCCTGGCCACGGGGGGCCTGTCCCTCCCCGGCACCGGAAGCGACGGCACCGGCCTGCGGATCGTCCGCCGCCTGGGGCATACGATCCATGAGACCTACCCGGCCCTGACTCCGCTGACCGCGGACCCTCCGCGCCACAAGCCGCTCGCCGGCATCTCCCTGGAGGTCACCCTGGAAGCGGGGAAACTCCGCACGAGCGGAGGCTTCCTGTTCACCCACCGCGGCTACAGCGGTCCCGCGGTGCTGGACGTCTCGCACCTCGCCGTCCGCTCCCGGATGCCGATCCATGTGAGCTGGACCCCCGCCGGTCCCGAAGATTGGGACCGCCGCCTCCGGGAGGGGACCGGTACCGTGGCCACGCCGCTGCGCCGCGCGCTTCCCGACCGCCTGGCGGACACCCTCCTCGCCGAGGCCGGAGTCGAGCCCGGGCGTCCGCTCCCCCAGCTCCGCCGCGAAGAGCGCCGCAAGCTGGTCGATCTCCTCACCCGCTATCCCCTCCCCTGGACGGGAGACGAGGGCTACCGCAAGGCCGAAGTGACAGGCGGAGGCGTGGCGCTCAACGAGGTGGACCCGCGGACCCTGGAGAGCCGTCTCCACCCCGGTCTCTTCCTCTGCGGCGAGATCCTGGACGCCTTCGGCCCGATTGGCGGCCACAACTTCGCCTGGGCCTGGGCCACCGGCAGGGCGGCGGGGATGGGGGCATTGTCTCGACCCAAAATGAGTGGCATGGTACTCACCTGAAGGGAGCTTGCCATGTCTCGTTTTCAAGCCCAGACCACCGCGCCTCTCGAAGAGGAGCTCTCCCACCTGCGCGAGCGGCTCGGCTTGCGCGAGAATCAAAAGGCTGAGCTGCTTCGCGAGATCGCTGAGCTCGCCTCCTGGGTCGTTCGACAGGCCGAAGCCGGGCGCAGGATCGAGGCGCGCCGCGGCCGGGATGTCGAGACCTTAAGTAGTCCCGCCATCGAGCGCTTGAGCCGGAAGCAGGACGCGGGTCTCATAGGGCGCATCGATCTGACGGAGGCCGAGGTCGAGCGGCTCGCCGAAATTCTCGGCCGTGGCTTCTCTCCGACTCCTGACCTCCGCAAGGCGCTCTTGCGTCTCTCAGCGGACTCCCAAGGCCGATCGGTCTGTCGTACGATCCGGGCTGCCATGGAGGATTGACACTCATGGACACGGATCTCGAAGGCATGTCTCGCGAGCAGCTCGTGGACGAGGTCAAGAAGCTTCGGCGCGGCATCCGGGAGCACCGGGATTCCAGCGGCCAGGAGCTCTGCT
>JBJMGZ010000794.1:0-4880 GCA_045807605.1 Thermoanaerobaculia bacterium
CAGACGGTGCTTTGCTGGGTGACCGAGGCGGGCACGGGCTGGTAGGCCGATCCATTCCAGATGCTCCAGGTCACGGCCGAGAGCCACCGATGGTTCGGGTCCACCGGGCCGATGAACAGGTAGAGCCTCTTCGCCTCGGGCAGGTCGAAGAGCGCGGGCGCGGCCACGTGGAGCCGGTGCTCGATGGGCCGGTCGCCGCGGAACGGCCAGAACACCGTGCCATCGTTGGCGTGGTCGGCCCAGAGGTCGCGGCCGGGCTCGCGGGTGTAGACGGCGGCGAGCTGCGACCGGGTCACGACCAGGTCGCGCTCGGTCTCGAAGAGCGGCGTCTCGGCCTCGCCCTCGAGCGCCAGGGCCGCGGCCTGGGTACCCGCGGGGACCAGGGCGTCGACCGGGCTTCCGGCGGCGAGCTGGAAGGTGAGCGGCACGCGCGCCGCCTGCGGCGGGTTGAGCCGCGTGCCGATCAGGTCGAGGAAGGCCAGGAAGTTGCGGTCCGGCAGCCGGTTCAGGCGGGTGACGACGAGCTCCGCCATGCGGCCGAAGATACGGGCGAGGGCCCAGCCGGCGTCCTCCTCGCCCGGAGCCGGCTTCTGCCAGCCCTCGATCTGGCCCGGGCCGGAGGTGTACGTCTCCATCAGCTCTTCGACCTCGGAGACGAGGTCGCTGTATGTCCGCCCGTCGATCAGGGGCGCCTCGGTGCGGGGCATGATCGTGTCACTCCACGTAGAAGGGGTAGACCAGGTTGAAACGGTTGTTGGTGGCGCGCACCCGGTACTCGATCTGGATCAGGAGCCGGGTGGGCTCGGCCTCGTCGGGCCGGGCGGAGACGTCGAGCAGGTCGATGCGCGGCTCCCAGAGGATGAGCGCCTGGCGCACCTCGGAGGCGACGCGGCCCGAGGTCTCGCCGCTCTGCACCGCGAAGACCAGGTCGTGGATGCCGCAGCCGAAGTCGGGCCGCATCTTGCGCTCGCCGCGGGCCGTGGCGAGGACGATCCAGATGGACTCGCGGATGCTCTCCTCGTACTCGGCCATGGCGATCCGGCCGTTCTCCAGGGAGACGGGAAACTTCCATCCGATGCCGAGAAAGCTGGCGCTCATCTCTTCCTCTCTCTCCTCAGCCGATCATCACGGTGCCGGAGGCCAGCACCGTGCCGACCGGCAGGTCCGCCGGGTCGTTGCAGGTCTCGGCGATGTCGCCGTTGCGCGCCGCCGCCTTGCCGTTGATCTTCACTTTCGCGCTGCCCATCTTGACCGTGCCCTTGTTCGCAGGCGCCTTCTGGAAGGCGGTGCCGGGCGCGGTCGGGACGTGCGCCGGCGAGTTGTCCGCGGTGCTGTCGACCGTGGCCGCGGCCTTGCCCATGATCTTCACGTTTTTCGACAGGCCGCCGTTGAGCTGGCCCGCGAACGGGTGCGGCAGGGGCACCGGCCCGACCCCGGGCACGATCACGATGTGCGTGTCCAACGCCTTGATCTGGTCTCCTTCCTTGGCTGCCGGCATGCCCATGGAGTCTTCTCCGTACAAGCGTCAGTTCAGATTGATCGTGGTGCCCTTGACGTCGACGTTGCCGCTGGGCGATTTGATCTCGAGGCCGCTGTTGGCCTCCAGTCTGCCCTTGCCGTCGGGAGCGGTGATCTCGACGCCCTTCTTGCCGGTGAGCTTGACCATGCCGTCCTTGGACTCGATCACCACGTCCTTCTCGGCGGTCAGGGTGATCGTGTTCGCGGCCGTGTCGAAGACCAGGCTCTCCTTGCCCTTGGCGTCCGCGATCTCGATCTTCTCGGCGCCCTCGGTGTCGTCGAGCTTGACCACGTGGCCGCTGCGCGACTTGAAGATCCGGATGTTGTTCTTGCCGTCGCCGTTGTCCGCCGGCGGCTTGTCCTTGCCGTTCCAGAGCGCGCCCAGCACGCAGGGGCGCTCGACCTGGCCGTGCTCGAAGGCCAGGAGCACCTCGTCGCCCACCTCGGGCAGCGTGTACCAGCCGCGCTCGTTGCCCGCCATGGGGGTGACCACGCGCGCCCAGTTGCTCTCGTGGGCTTCCGACAGCCAGGGGAAGCTGACCTTGACCCGGCCCATCCCCTCGGGGTCCTGGTTGTTGGTCACGACGCCGGACACGACCCCGTAGACGCGGCCGGTCTCCCGGGCCGCGCCGGGGAGCTCGTCGAACAGGCCCCAGGGGATCATGTGGCGCTCCTGCGCACGGTGAAGGCGGTGCGATAGCCGCGCTTCGGCGAGTAGGTATGGGCGACCGACGCGAGGTAGTAGAGGCCGCTGAAGCGCTGGCCGCAGCCGTCGATCTTCACCACCGTGCCGGCCTTGAGGTCGGCGCGGCCGGCCGCGATACCCTCGCCGGTGACGTAGGAGAGGGCCATCTCCCGGAGCCGTCCCGCGGCGATCTGGTCGGCCTCGCCCTGGTTGAGCACGGGGTGGTCGACGGCGGTGGCCACGGCGGCATCGAACGCCCTGGCCGCGGCGTCGAGACCGCTCGTCTGCCCGCCCATGGTCGAGCCGGCGTCGCCGGCCGCGGCCTTGCCGAGCACGGCCTTTTTCTTTTTCGGGCTCCAGCCGCGCACCTCGACCTCGCCGGCGAGGCCGACGGTGGACAGGCGCGGCGTGAACTCCAGCAGGTCCTCCTCCCGGTGCAGGGTGAGCACCTCGGCCTCGTCGCTGGGGCGCGGGCGGAAGCGGAGGGTCTTGCCGTCGACCCAGACCTCGAAGCCGATGCGGCGGGCGCGCTCGTTCAGGAACTCGAAGTCGGTCTGGTTGTGCTGGAGCACGTACTCCAGCGTGACCCCGGTGTTCTCGGGGTCGGGGGTGAGGCCCGCCTCCCTGGCGACCTGGGCGGCGATGTCGCTGTCCTTGGTCTGGGTGAAGGAGCGGGTCTTGCGGCCGCGCAGGAGGCGGTGGCCGCGGTCGTAGCCGCGCACGAGGACCGTCGGCGGCTCGTCGGCGCGGAACTCGGGCTCGAGGCCGGTGACCTCGCCGACGAACACGGGATCGAGGTCGCCCGCGTAGCCCATGAGGACCTCGACCTCGCCGCCCTCGGCGAACAGCGGGTCGTCGGACCAGGTGAACCGGAGCTTGTCGAGGTCCCAGTTGAGCAGGCGCACGGCGAACATGCCGGGGGCGGAGACGTCCTGGAGCACGGAGACCTCGATCAGATCGGCCTCGGCCGCGATCGGGACGTCCTTGCCGTCCACCCGCAGGCGGACCTCGGGAGCCAGGCCCTCGCTGTTGTTCGGTCCGGCCGGGGCCATGGCTCAGGGCCTCCGCCCCGGTTTGACGGGTGGGATGGCCAGCACCTGGCCGGGGGCGATCCGGCGCGGGTTGTGGATGCGGTTGAGCTCGGCGATCGCCCGCCAGAGCCCGGGGTCGTTGTACTCCTCGGCGGCGATCGAGGAGAGGGTCTCGCCGCGCTTGAGCACGCGCGTCTTGGCCACGTCGGGCGCGCTGCGTTTCACCTCCAGGGCCTCTTCGTTGGCGGAGCGCCATTCCCTGAACGAGCAGCCCAGGGTGGCGCGCGCCGGCGTGCCGTCTTCCAGGAAGAGGGTGAAGCGCTGGTTCAGGCTCAGGAGCGCCCACTGGCTGCCGCCGAAGGTGTTTTCTCCCCACGACATCGTGCAGCGCGGCGGCCGGCGCAGCGCGCCCTGGACCGTCACGAGCTGGACGATCCGGTTGGTGTAGACGCGGACGTCCTCCTTCGTCTCGTACGTGTCGAAGAAGAGCTCGAGGGAGAGGTTGTGCGCCTCGCCGTAGGTGAAGGTGGAGCGCGCGGTGTCGCGTCCCGCCGTCGGCACCCTGGGCCAGTTGGCGTTCTTGTCGAGCTTGAGCTCCGCGGGGTTGAACAGCACCGGGAAGCCGGTGGCGTTGAACACGCCAGGGCGTTCCTCGATGAAGATCCTGAGCTTTGCTAGGGCCATCGCCGTCCTCCATGGCGCTCGCTCTCCACGGCCAGGGTCCGCGTCAGCCGGCGCATCACTTGGTCCACCACTTCGTCGATGTCGGGGGCGGCAACGCCGGCGCCGGCCGCAGCCGGCGCCGGCGTGCCGAGCCCGCTCTCCTCCGACGGAGAGAGAGACGCCGTTTCAACCTCGCCGCCGCCGGCCGCCTGCCGCTGGATCACGCCGCCGCCGTCGTTCGTGCTCGAAACGGGAGCCGCCGACCGGGCGAGCGGCATGGCCAGCTCCGCCGCGGAGGCGGAGAGGCTCGGGGCGGGCGCGGGGGCAGCCGAGCGCTGCACGGCGCCGGAGCCCCTCACCCCCTGACCCCCTCTCCCATCCCCTCCCCCCAACCGGGAGAGGGGGAACGCAGCGGGAGTGGGTGGGGGCGCCCCTCTCCCGGTGGAAGGGTGTGCATGGCCCGGCCGAAGGCCGGTGAGGTCGGGGGTGAGGGGCCGCGAAGCGGCGCCAGGTCCTGCCGCCGCGCGATGAACGATCGCCGGCATCATCACGGAAGCGCTCGGCGCAGCCGGAGCGCCCCCTCCCCTGCCCTCCCCCGCTTCGCGGGAGAGGGGGTCCGCCGCCCGCTGCAGAGGCATGCTCGGTGTCGGTGCCGAGGCGGAGCCTGCCGCGGACCGCCGCACGATCGCCGGCCCCAGGACCGTCTCCGCCGCCGGAGCGGCAGCCTGGCGCTGAACCACCGGCATCGGCGCCGCATCCGTCCTTGCCGTCCCTGGTGTCCCTGGTGTCCTTGGCGTCCTTTCCGGAGCAGCCGCCACCGGAGTCCCCAGGTGCTGCCGCTGCACGCTGGCTCCCATCGAAGCCGCGGCTTGCACGGCCGGGCTGGCGGCCTGCCCCACCACCTGGGCCCGGGGAGCCGAGGCCGCTTGCGCTGCCGGAGCCGGGCTGCCCGCCGGAGCCTGCCCGGCGTAGTGCAGCGCCGG
>JBJMGZ010000795.1:0-2910 GCA_045807605.1 Thermoanaerobaculia bacterium
GGAGAGGAGGAACGCGGCGAGCGCCGCCAGGGTCGCAGAGGCTCTGGTCATTCTCCGCCGCCTTCGGATGTTCCGCGGGCCATGCTGGAAGCCGAACGCTCGTTCAGGCCGTACGAGACCTGCCAGGAGCTTCCGCACCAACCGGAGAGAGGGGCCTCATGAAGTAACGCTGGATCAATCCTACCACGAATCCCGCCCCCTTTTGTAAAGCCCCCCTCTTTTATACGGAGTGGGAGCGGTGGTCGTCTACTAATTTCTCCACGACTGAGGGATCGGCGAGGGTCGAGATGTCGCCCAGCTCCTCATATTCCCCGGCGGCGATCTTGCGCAGGATGCGGCGCATGATCTTGCCCGACCGGGTCTTCGGCAGGCCGGAGACGACCTGGATCCGGTCCGGCGTGGCGATCGGCCCGATGGCGTGCCGCACCTGCTCCTTGAGCGCGCCGACCAGCTCCTCCTCGTCCCAGCTCTCGTAATCCGGCGTGACGTGGACGTAGGCATAGATGCCGGTGCCCTTGATCTCGTGCGGGAACCCGACCACGGCGGCCTCGGCCACCGCATCGTGCGCGACCAGGGCGCTCTCCACCTCGGCCGTGCCCAGCCGGTGGCCGGAGACGTTCAGCACGTCGTCCACCCGGCCGGTGATCCAGTAGTAGCCGTCGATATCGCGCCGGCAGCCGTCGCCGGTGAAGTAGAGGCCGGGGAACTGCGAGAAGTAGGTCTCCTTGAACCGCCGGTGGTCGCCATAGATCGTCCGCGCCTGGCCCGGCCAGGTGCCGCGCAGGCAGAGGTTGCCCGACACGTCGTTGCCCGGCAGCTCCTCCCCCTTCTCGTCCACGATCACCGGCCGCACGCCGAAGAACGGCAGCGTCGCGGAGCCCGGCTTGCACGGGGTGGCGCCGGGCAGCGGCGTGATGAGGATGCCGCCGGTCTCGGTCTGCCACCAGGTGTCCACGACCGCGCAGCGCCCCTCGCCCACCACGTCGTGGTACCACATCCAGACCTCGGGATTGATCGGCTCGCCCACCGATCCCAGGATGCGCAGCGACTTGCGGCTGTAGCGCTTCACCCACTCGTCGCCGGCCCGGGCGATGGCGCGGATGGCGGTCGGGGCCGTGTAGAAGATGTCGACCCCGAGATCGTCCACGATCCGCCAGTAGCGCCCCGCGTCCGGATAGGTGGGGATCGACTCGAACATGACCGTCGTCGCCCCGTTGGCGAGCGGTCCGTAGAGGATGTAGCTGTGCCCCGTGACCCAGCCGATGTCCGCGGCGCACATGTAGATGTCGCCCGGGTGGTAGTCGAAGACGTACTTGTGGGTCAGCGCGGCATAGACGAGATAGCCGGCCGTGGTGTGCAGCACGCCCTTGGGCCGGCCCGTGGAGCCCGAGGTGTAGAGGGTGAAGAGCGGGTCCTCGGCGGACATCCATTCGAGCGGGCAGGTGGAGCGCTGCTTGAGGGTCTCGTCCTCCAGCCAGAGATCGCGGCCCTGCTTCATCGGCACGTCCTTGTCCGTGCGGCGCGCGACCAGCACCTTCTCGACTATGCCGAGCCCTTCGATCGCCTGGTCGACCGTGTTCTTCAAGGGGATGTGCTTGCCGCCGCGCAGGCCCTCGTTGGCGGTGATGACCATCTTGCACCCGGCGTCGAGAATGCGTCCGCGCAGCGCCTCGGCGGAGAAGCCGGCGAAGACCACGGAGTGGATGGCGCCGATGCGGGCGCAGGCGAGCATCGCGTAGGCGAGCTCGGGAATCATCGGCAGATAGATGCAGACCCGGTCGCCTTTGCGGATGCCGTGCGCGAGGAGCACGTTCGCGATGCGCGCCGTGTTGTGCTTGACCTCGCGGTAGGTGATGTACCGGTAATCGCCCGGCTCGTCGCCGGCCCAGATGATGGCGGTCTTCTCGCCCTTGTCCGCCAGGTGGCGGTCCACGCAGTTGTAGCAGGCGTTGAGGCGTCCGCCGGAGAACCAGGAAAAGTCGACCTCGTCCATGTCGACGTCCATGATGCCGCGCGGCGGGTAGAACCAGTCGAGGATGCCCGCCTGCTCCCGCCAGAACGCCTCCGGCTGCTCGATGGAGCGGCGGTACATCTCCTGATACTGCTCCAGGCTGTTGATGTGGGCCCTTTCAGCGATGTGCGGCTTGACCGGGATCATGGATCGACCTCCTCCTAGCGGAGCAGAATCTTACACCGGCCTCACCTCTGCCTCTGTTCCGTCGCCGCACGGCAAAAATTACCGGAATAATATTTTCCATTGAGCATTATCAGAAGAGGTTACCTAACCAGGTTTCCCGGGCAAGCGCACTGAAGCGCAGTCCCAGCTTCAGGAGTAGTACCGCTGTATGTTGTATCGCAGTAAGACCCTGTTCACCGCCGTCCTCCTGTCCGTCCTGTCCGCTGCGAGCGCGCATGCCGCGCGGCCCGCTGCTCAGGGCGTCCCTCCGCACCTCTTCACACTCGACAAGACGGCCCAGCCGGCCTCGGCCGCGAGCCGCGCGCTCCTTCCCGACGCCGCCGAGGAGTTCCTCATCCAGGCCGACCCGGCCGCCGTCGATGCCAACCCGGACACGTTCACGATCGACCTTCCCGACACGCCCCTTCTCGAGGCGGTCCGCACCCGCTTCGTCGTCTACGGTCCGGACTGGAAGAGCTGGATCGGCACGCTGCGCTATGCCGGCTCCAAGGGCAAGGGCACCGGATACGTCCATCTCGGCTATCACGGCGACCAGCTCACCGCCCTTCTCCAGTTCGAGGGCCAGAACTATCGGATCCTGGGCGGCGGCGGCGCAGAGAGCCACCGCCTGGCGCGGATCTCGGAGGACAAGAGTCCGCGGCCTTGCGGGCTCGAGGGGATGGGCGACGGACCGGAGATCTCCGAGGAGCAGCTGGCTACCGCCCCGGCGGCCG
>JBJMGZ010000796.1:0-4069 GCA_045807605.1 Thermoanaerobaculia bacterium
GCCCGCCGTCCCAGATCCAGATCTTCCACACGTAGTGGTGGCCGCTCTGGTGATCGGAGACCTCGGGCCTCTGGGCCGAGGTGGTGGACCAGGTCAGAAACATGTCGCCCGGCCCGCTCGCCCCGGAGTACGAGCAAGTCACGAAGTTCTCGGAGGTGTCCGAGTAGGTGCTGAGGTCCCAGTAGCGGTTGGCCGTCTGGTCGTAGTACGTCCCGTAGCAGTACGTCCAACTGTTGTCGAAGCCGGCGCCCCAGGTGTCGTCCTGGGCGTAGCCAGCGAAGTCGGACGGGGCGCTCGTGGTGATGGTGGCCACAGGGCCGTCGATATCCCAGATATGGTTGCGCACCGGGGAGGTGCAGGTCCCCCAGTCGATGTAGACGTTGGCCGTCTCGTCGTCGGCCTGGCCGGCATAGGTCCAGGGACCCTTGGTCGCGGTGCCGCTGCCGTCCGTGCAGA
Source organism: Thermoanaerobaculia bacterium (assembly GCA_045807605.1). Classification (GTDB taxonomy): domain Bacteria; phylum Acidobacteriota; class Thermoanaerobaculia; order Multivoradales; family UBA5704; genus DATMER01. The sequence goes on from JBJMGZ010000796.1 coordinate 457, forward strand.
TCCAACCCGCCGCGTTGAGCTGATAGCCGCTCCCGTTGCGGTCGGCATAGAGGTCACCGCAGGTGTTCGCCGGAGCCCCCGCGACGGTGTAGTAAAGGTTCCCGGTGTTGGGGAAGTCGATGTCGTGGTTGAAGTAGGCGTCTCCGCAGACGGTTGCCCTCGCCGTACCGAGATGCAGGATCAGAGCGGCCGGGGCGAGGACGGACAGGACGTACTTCGTGCGCATAGAGATCGGACTCCTTTCGTCGTGCAAACTTCGCACCCACCCTCCTCGACTCTCCGTGGTCGTTCCCAGAGACCTGTCGAGGACGGAGAGGGGTCCAAACCCGGGCTTGGCCACTCGCGCAGAGATCTTCTATCACAAGCGATATATAACTTGCAACATATTTCAATTCTGGGCTCCGCCGGGCTTGCGGGCTCCTCGGGAAGGTGTGACGTACCCGAGGCTCTTCAGTCTTCTCCGAGAGGGAACCGGTCTGGAGTCGAGGGCGGTCATGCGGGTTTGACACCTTGCCGGACCAATTCCAAACCCCGCCCGGTCGTCCCTCAGGGGAAGCCGGTCGTACTCGAGGGACGACCGGTCCCAACTCAAGGACGAGCGGTCCTACTTGACGATCATCTCGCAGGACGTCTGCGTTCGAACCAGGAGGAGCAGGTCATCACGTTCCTGAAGTCGCTCTGAAAGATCGGCCCTTCGAGCCTCTACAGCGAGCTCAGGAAGACCATGAGCAGGTCCCGCTGATCTCTGGGCAGGCGAAGGTAGCTCTGCACCACCGGCCGGGCTTCGCGGTCATGGCGCACGATCGCCTCGTGCGGCGTCAGGGCGGTGCCGTCGTGGAGCAGCCGCGAGCGCGTGCGCAGGCCCCAGAGCGGCGCCGTGCGGACCAGGTTGCGCGTCCGCTCGCCGCCGTTCTGGACGATGCCGTCGCCCGTCCCCACGTCGTGCAGCAGGAAGTCGCCGTAGGGGTGGATCACTTTTCCGCCGAGCGCGGCGGGGACCACGAACCTGCCGCCGTTGAACGCCGTGCCGGCCGGCGCCGTGGTGATCGCCGGCGTGTGGCAATGCTGGCAGCCGAGCTGGTTGAAGACCTGCTCGCCGGCCTGCGCTTCGAAGGTGCGCGCGAGGTTGGAGTCCCGGCCCGGCGCCCGGGTGGAGCGCATGAAGCGGGCGAAGATCTCGACGTCGGGACCGAACGGCTCGGCGGCCGTGGGCGCCTCCTCGGGATCGTCGACCAGGTCCCAGGCGTCCACGGACGCGCCGTTCGAGCTGTTCTCGACGGGCTGCAGCGGGCTCGTGATCCCCATCTCGTTCAAGTAGGCGTCGGCCGCGAAGGAGAGGAGGCTCGCGTGCTGGTCCTTCCATCCGAACCGCCCGATGCGCGTGGTGCCGGGCGCCTCCAGGACCGGGACCTGGATGATCGTGCCCTTCATGCCGAGCGGCTGGCGCGCCTGGATGTCGTTGAAGGCGCCGTCGGGGATCGCCTCCACGAAGCCGTCGCCGAGGATGCTGAGCGACGTGCGCAGGGTGCGGACGTTGTCCATGGGATGGGCGCGCTCCTGGATGGCGGGATCGAGCGCCCGGTCCTGGATCAGGGAGCCTCCGGCGTGATCGGTGAAGCGGCGGCCGTCGGAGCGGCCGGCCCGCAGCACCGTGACCTGGCTGTTGCCGCCGGTCACCGGGTTCTCATGGCACTCGGCGCAGGCCTGGGCGTTGTACACGGGGCCGAGGCCGTCCTCGGCGAGCTCGCGCTCCTCGAAGACCGCGCGGTCGAGGTCGAACTGCGCCTGCGAGACCATGTCGTTGGTCAGGTCGTCGAAGCCCGTGGGCGCTTCGACGGCGGTGATGGCGGCGGTCGCTGCGGCCACCGGAACGGCCAGAAGAAGCAACACGACTCCCCTGGAAGACAGACGTCTCCTTTTCATGCTCAGGTCTCCTTGGCGAAGTGAACAGCGTGCCTGAGCCTGGAAACCCCGACGCGGAGATTTCCTGCGGGTTCGCCGTCCGCGCACCGGCGTCCGGTCTCTTTCAAGTCTTCCGGCGAGTGTGTAAACCGCCGACTTCCGAAAGGGGTCTCTCGGATGGCGGCGGAAATCCGTCGCTCGGGAGCCGTCGCTTCCGGCGGCTCTCCTCCTGTGAAGGAAGGTCAGATGAGAAAGCTCCTGCTCACCATCACTCTCCTGCTCGTGTTCGCCGGCGCCGCCACGCCCGGTGTCGAGGCTCAGACTTGGACGATCTTCACGACGCAGACGCCCACCGAGACCCTGGATGCCTCGCCCGGCTGGGAGGTCGGGACCCGATTCACCACCTCGAAGCCGGGCAAGGTGATCGGCTTCCGCTTCTGGCGGGCCGTGGGCGAGACGGGCACGAACTACGGCAAGCTTTGGAACAACTCGGGCACGCGCCTCAAGATGTCGAACGCGTTCCCCTCGGGCACGGGCTGGGTGACGGTCTACCTGAACACCCCGGTCATCATCAGCACGAACACCGTCTACCGGGTGTCAGTGAATACCAACACGAAGCAGGTGAAGAAGGGCGGCGCCTACGTGTTCGACGGCCACATCACGAACGGGCCGCTGTTCTCCGACAGCGGCTACTACGGCCAGCCCCTCAACGCCATGCCGACCGCCGAGAGCGCCAGCTACTTCTTCGTGGACGTGATCTTCCAGGAGGACGTGCCGCCTCCTCCGAAGCCGGACCTCGTCATCTCGGACATCAATCCGTTCTCCGGGACGATGGTCGTCATGAAGGTCTGCAACATTGGCAACGCCGACGCCGGCCAGAGCTACACGCGTCTGCACCACTGGGTCGCTCCGCTTCCCACGGGCCAGGGCTGGGTTCAGACCTTCGTCGACGTGTACACGAACCCCATCCCTGCCGGACAGTGCGGATACCCGGAGCTCAACGACCCGTCCGCGGTCGGCTATCACCACGAATACACGGTGGACGCGGATTCGCAAAACCAGGTGTCCGAATCCAACGAGACCAACAACCGCGCCAAGCTCACCTGGGATCGCTATCAGTAGCGCGAGAGCCGAGGGCTTCGGGGGCGGCGGGCCCAAGGGCCCGCCGCCCTTTTCGTTGCAGCCCGTCTCAGGGCGGGAAGTAGCGCGGCGTGGCGACGGCCTCGACCTCCCTGCCGTCCGGCAGCGTGACCCGGACGGGGCCGGCGGTGCTCCAGCCCACGGCCACCTGCCTGCCGTCCGGACGGCGCAGGAGCCAGAGGCGCGCGGGGGCGGGGACCGGGAGGATGAATTCCAACCGGCTCCCCTCCACCTCCCGGATCAGCGCGCGGAAGGCTTCGAAGGCGGGACGCCGCCGGAGATACCCGAGGCCCACCGGATCGACCAGACCATAGCCCTTGGCGATCATCTGCCACCAGAAGACCCGCTCGACCGCGCCAGTCCCGAGCGCCAGCAGGTAGTAGCGGACCAGGTAGTCGGCCTGCTCCTGCTCGCCCACGGAGACCGCCTGGCCGGCCGGTGAGTGGGGGCCTTCCCGGAGCGGCCAGTTCACCTCGGTGATCCAGACGCGGCCGGTCGAGTTGCGGGCGGTGTCGGCGATCGCCTTCAAGAGGAGCACCTTGCCTTCCGTGTCGAAGCCGGCCTGCGGGTT
>JBJMGZ010000797.1:0-3716 GCA_045807605.1 Thermoanaerobaculia bacterium
ACATTGGGCCGAAGGCCCGGCCTCCTTGCGGGGGCGGCGACAATTGTCGGCGTTCCGCCAATTTCTCCGGACATGCCGGCGGGACGCCAGCGCTCCCAGGGAAAACGCGATCTGCCAGTTCTATGGTGACAACGGACTAGACGTAAACCCGCCTCCTGCCGTGTCCTTGGTATCCTTGAGGTCCTTCTTGGCGCTCACTCCCGCATCGCCCACATAGGAGCCTGGTGCTATCCTGGGCTCCTTACAGGGGGTAAGAAATGCCGACCGCCACGATCACGAGCAAGGGCCAGATCACTCTTCCCCGGGAGGTGCGGGATCACCTGCACCTGCGGGAGGGAGACCGGGTCGAGTTCGAGATCGGTCGGGATGGCGAGGTGCGGGTGCGGCCCATGACCGGCTCTGTGGAGGAGCTCTTCGGGATGGTCCGCCGTCCGGGCGCGCGGCCCCGGTCGCTCGAGGAGATCGACGAAGGAATCGCCACGCTGGCGCGCAAGGATGACGAGCGGGTGCGGCAGGCTGCATCGACACGGTCACCTTCGACCGCAAGCTGAAGAAAGCTTCCGGCTTCGCTTTCCTGGGCTGAGCCCGCTACCGGAGCCCGGACGGCAGCCTCGGCGAGGCCAGGAGCTTCTCGAACTCCTCCCAGCGCTTCGCCGGGTTGTCGGCCGTGCCGCCGCGGCGCTCGATGTACTGCTTCACCAGGTCCTGCCCGAAGTTGTAATTGATCACGTAGCTCCGGTACTGATCGAAGAACTTGATCCGCTGCTCGGCCCGCGCGGGCGCGTAGAGGCCGTAGCGCACCTGCCAGTCGATCGCCTGCTGCTTCGTCATCGTGCCGTTGAGATACCCTCGCGCCGCTTCGTTGCCCGCATAGGCCAACTGCTGCGTGAGGCGCTGGATCTCGTAGTAGCGCTCGGCCGTCGACGGATCGATCCCGGCCAGCGGGAAGAGCTTCTCGCGCTCGAAGCGCACGCGCTCGTCGCCCGGGAACGCGACCTCGATGCCGTAGTTCGCCGTGCCCTCCGCGATCAGCGACTGCGGGCTGAACAGCGGGTAGACCGAAAATTCCGGCCAGCCGCGGTCCCGCACCAGGTGCTTTTCGAGCAGCGCGTTATAGACGTGGTGGCCAGGATAGCCCTCGTGGCAGGCGAGGTCGATCGCGCGCTCGATGTAGATCGGCAGGTCCGTGTTGACCTGGATCAGGCTGTGGAACCCGCCCTTGTACCAGTTGTAGCCGCTCCAGGATTTGTTGTTGACGTACTCGACCTCGAAGCTCTCGCCCGGCGGCAGCTCGAAATGCTCCTGCGTGCGGCGCCGGCACTCCGCGATGGCGGCTTTGAAGACCATGTCGAGCTTGTCGCGGGGAATGACGAAGCCCTGCCGGTAGCGCTCGATGCGCTCGGGGAGAAGACCCTCGCCAGGGACAAGACCCTCGAGCTGGTCCAGGATGCCCTGGAAGTGATCGGCGCCGTAGGTGGGAGCGACCGCGTCGTAGAGCGCCTGCGACTCCTCGTCGAACGAGAGCTTCCGGCCCGACAGCATGTCGAGCCGCGCCACCATGGATTGGAGCTGGCGCGTCAGGTACTGGTGGCGCAGCCGCTCCATCTCGTCCCCGGAGGCCGGCATGGCCTGAAGATCCGCGAGGAGCCGCTCGGCCTCGGCGTGCAGATCGGCCAGCGGGCGCTTGGCGGCCTCGGCTTGAACCTTCCACTCCGGCGGACCGTAGAAGGCATCGACATAGTCGGGGTCGTGCTGGCCCACGGCGAGCACGAGCTTCACGTAGACTTCGGCAGCGCGATCCATCGAGGAAGCCCCTTGAGCGGAGGTCCGCGGCCGGTCGGCGCGCTCCGCGCAGCCGGCAGCCAGGAGAAGCGTTGGAAGGAGGAGACAGAGCGGTGTCCACCGGATTGGCGTCATACCCGCGAGAGTACCAAAATCCGGAGCAGAGCCCGCAGGACGGGAGGTGGTTCGTGGCCGCGGTCGCGCTCCTCTACGGAGCGCTCCACCTCGCGACGATCCAGGCCTACGGCTGGTTCCGGGACGAATTCTATTACGTCGCCTGCGGCGAGCATCTGGACTTCGGCTATGTGGACCACCCGCCGCTCGTGGCGCTGATCGCCCGCATCAGCCGCGAGCTCTTCGGCGGATCGCTGTTCGCGACCCGGCTGCCGTCCGTGCTCGCCGGCATGGCGGTGATCTGGCTCTGCGGCAGCATCGCCCGCGAGCTGGGCGGCGGGCGCTGGGCGCAGGGCATGGCCGCGCTCTGCGCGGTCGTGGGCCCGGTCTATCTCTTCGCCTTCCACGTCCTTTCCATGAACTCGTTCGACATCCTGTTCTGGACGCTGGGCGCCTGGCTCGTGGTGAAGATCGTGAACGGCGGCGATCCGCGGCTCTGGCTTCTGTTCGGGCTCGTCTGCGGGCTCGGGCTGGAGAACAAGCACAGCGTTCTCTTCTTCGGCTTCGGAGTCTTCCTGGGCCTGCTGCTCACGCCGGAGCGCCGGCACTTCCGGGAAAAGTGGATCTGGATCGGAGGAGCGATCGCCGTGCTTCTCTTCCTGCCGCACGTGCTCTGGCAGGTGGCGCACGGCTGGCCCACGGCGGAGTTCGTGCGCAACGCCACGGCCCACAAGAACGTGAGGCTCCCGCCGCTCGCCTTCTTCGGCGCGCAGGTGAAGCAGATGCACCCGCTGACCTTCCCGATCTGGCTGGCCGGGCTCGTCTGGCTGTTCCGGTCCAGGTATCGGGTGCTGGGCTGGATGTACGTGGCGGCGTTCCTGGTGTTGATCACGCAAAGCTCGAAGGCCTATTACCTGGCGCCCGCGTATCCCCCGCTCTTCGCCGCGGGAGCCATCGCGATCGAATCCTGGATCCGCCGGCCGGCGCTCCGAGCGCTCCTGGCCGTCCTGCTCGTCGCGGGAGGCGCGGCCACGGCTCCGCTGACTCTGCCCGTCCTGCCGGTCGAGCAGCTCGCCCGCTACATGCGCGCGCTCGGAATCGAGGTGAGCGCGGGCGAGAGGCACGAGATGGGCGCGCTGCCGCAGCACTTCGCGGACATGCATGGCTGGGAGGAGATGGTCGCCGAGGTGGCGCGCGTCTATAACTCGCTGCCGCCCGAGGAGCGGGCGAAAGCGGGAATCTACGCTCAGAATTACGGCGAGGCCGGCGCCGTCGATCTGCTGGGCAGGAGGTACGGTCTGCCGAAAGCCTCCTCCGGCCACAACAACTATTTCCTCTGGGGGCCGCAGGGCTCGGGCGAGGTCCTGATCATCCTCGGCGGCGATCCCGCGGATCACCGGCAGGCCTTCGACGACGTGAGGCAGGCGGGCGAGATCCGCTGCGGCCTCTGCATGCCGTACGAGAACAACCAGCCGGTCTGGATCGCCCGCGGGCTCAAGGCGCCGATCGCGAAGATCTGGCCGATGACCAGGTCGTACGGCTAGAAGCGGTACGAGATCCCGAGCGACACCACCGGGTACATGTCGTAGTCGGCCACATCGTCCTGCAGGTCCTGCTCCTCGCGATCGATGAGGATCTGCAGGGCCTGGCGGGCCAGCGGATCGTTGAGCGGGCTGCCCGCGGGGAGGATGGGGGTAAGCGTCACCTCGCCCTCGCCCTGGAACATCACGCCGAGGTCCAGCGTCACTCCGAAGCCGCTCCCCGAGCCCGGCGCGCGTCCCCAGCCCAGCCCGGCGTAGGGGACGATCGGGTCGAACTCG
>JBJMGZ010000798.1:0-9053 GCA_045807605.1 Thermoanaerobaculia bacterium
ATCGGGAAAGCTGTTGGCAAGCTCGGACATGGTGCCCATTCTATACTCGGGGAGCAAGGAGGAGACGCCATGATCCGTGGAGTCCACACCATGTTCTACTCGGCGCAGGCCGCGGAGCTGCGGGTCTTCCTGCGCGACAAGCTGGGCTTCTCCCCCACCGACGTAGGAGAGGGCTGGCTCATCTTCGACCTGCCGGAAGCCGACATGGGCGTCCACCCCACCGACGAGACGGGCGGCACGCCCTCGGGCACCGCCGACATCTCGTTCTACTGCGACGACATCGAGGCGACCGTGCGGGAGATGAAGTCCCGGGGCGTCGAATTCACCGGCGAGATCGAGGACCGCGGCTACGGCCTGGTCACGCACTTCAAGGTGCCCGGAGGCTTCGAGCTCCAGCTCTACCAGCCGCGCTACTCGAAGCAGGCCCGCACCCCGGGTCTGGACAGATAGAAGAGCAGCAGGGCGACGATCGGGATGCCGACGATCGCCCGAGGCTCCGTGCCGAGCGCCACGTTCGCGACGTCGCCGATCAGGTTGACAATCAGGAGACCTGTCCCGATACGGTACCCCCAGCGCCTGCCCCGCCAGAGACCGAGAGATGCAGCCGCGCAGGCAACGCTCACCACGCCGAGCAGAGCGGGAGCCCACATCCCCATGCCCGAGAAGGCGGTCCGCGCCCGCGGGTTGAGCTGCCACATGGGCTCGAGGAAGCTCTCCGGAAGGAGCAGGGAGACGGCGGAAGTGAGAGCGATGAGAAAGCCCGCGGCGAAGAAGACGCTGAGGGCGGTGATGCCGCGGGGACGGTTTGCCGCTGGCGCACGCTCCAGCCGGCGATGCTTAGCTGGCTCGGTGCGCACGATAAGCGAGCCAGACGTAGGCCAGGAGGAGAAACGGGGCTGCATTCAGGGAGAGGAAAGCGAGGTTCGCGACGACGGTGTACGCGAGATCATTGCCCGAACGGGCTCCGGGAGGAATTCCGGCCATGATGTCGAACACGACATGCTCCAGATTCAACACCGTGAGCGCGACGACGATGAGGACGAGCGGCAACAGCGAAGCCACAAGGATGGCTGCGCCGGAAAGCGCGGCCACGCGGCGCAGGAACACCACCAGAAGCGCGACACGCCAGGCAGCGACCACGGCGAGAAACCATGCGTTGACGGACTGCGCCACCTCCAACGGCATGAACCGCTCGACCGGAATCGCATAGAGAAGCGCCGGCACCGACGTGAGCGTGACGAAGGTCAGAACGTTCCGGTAGGACCAGTGCCGGGGCTTCAAGGGCAGGAGCAGCAGCCACACGATCAACGCCAGGGCGAACACGTACACGACAGAGCCAAGCCCGGCGTATTGCCACAGCCGCGCGCGGGGATTGTCCCAATAGCGTCCGATGCCGGCGAGGCAGGTGAAGATAAGGCCGAACGCAAGGTAGGGCTTCCAATGCATGGCGACCGCCGCCGAGGGGCGGCGAAAGGTCAGAAGACACCACTCGTCGGTGACCAGAGTCGAAAAGGTCGGGGGCGGAACCGCAGACCCGTTGGTCGATGGCAGCATAGGCTCCTCTACCTCGCGCCGCCCTTGGAGCTGGGTCGGTTCGAGCCCTTGGCGTAGTAGTCCACGATGAATTGAATGGCGTCGGCGACCTCGGGCCCGATCCGCACGTCGGGTGGGATGCCCTCGGCATTGAAGCCGCCCGCGGGGAGGTGCTCAGGCCCTGCCATGGTCGGATAGCCGAGCATCAGCCCATGCGAGCGACAGGCGAGTGGCACGATGGAGACGCTCTGGTAGTCGATCGAGCCGCCGCTCCGGTCCCCGAAGATCGTCACGCGGTCGGACTTCCAGGCGGTCAGCACGAACGCCTCGGCCGCGCTCACCGCCCCGCGGTCGATCAGGATCGCGAAGTGCTCGGGCCGCGGGTAGGCCGGGGGATGCGGAGGCGGCGGCTCGGGGGGATTCCCCCACACGTCGGCGACCACCACCTTGCCGGGCTCACGTTGCATGCGCTCGACCAGCGCCTTGAAGCGTTTGTCCCACGCCGATCCCGGCTGCATGCCCCCGACGAGGCGCTGGAAGTAGGCGATCTGATCAGGCGACGAGACCACCGCCTCCTGGCCCGAGTAGGTGCGGCGAGGTTGCGTCTTCGCCGATTCATAGAACGGCGCCAGCGGATCGGAGGTCTGCGCGCCACCGCCTTCGTTGCCGCGCAGGTCGACGATGATCAGGGGCGACGCACGCAGTTGATCGAGGTGCTCGGTGATCAGCCGCTCGAGCGGCTCGCGATACGGACCGTCGTGCGACGGCATCGAGACCACCCATGCTCCACCGTCCAGCGGCTTGATCGTCGGGTTGCGCGGGTTCCGGGCGTCGAGCAGCCCGGCGTCGGTTGGCCGCACCGGGTACGCCTTGCCCCACACGGCGGGCGCCATGCGCAGCAGCACGCCTTTGTAGATCGTCCCCTCCAGGTGATGGAGCGAGTGATCGCCGTAGAAGTAGCGCACGTCGAACGAGCCGTCGGCCCGGCGCACGAGCTCGGCCTTGACCTGCCCGGGCTTCCAGGCGTCGCCACCGCCGGAGAGCACGATCGCGACGAAGTCACGCCGAGGCGACTGGCGCTCGCGGACGACGCCGAACCTGCCGCTGTCGGAATACCAGATGCCCTCGACCGGATCCAGGTGCCCGGCATTGCCGTCGAGGTACGACCGCACGCTCTCCTTGGTCCATGGCAACGTCTCCGCGGCCGCCGCGAGGCGCGCCTGCTCCTCGGCGGAGAGCTCGAGCTGCTCGGAGAGGAAGTGATGCCCGTCGCGGAACTGCGTGACGTAGGGGCGCAGGGTCTGGAAGCAATCCTCGTCCGAGGCCGCCGCGGCGGCGCGCCGGATGGCGGTCTTCGACGCCTCGTAGCGGGCGCGGTCGAGCGTGGGCAGGCCCAGGTGGAAGCCGATGTAGTCGGCCTCGACCTTCTGCACCAGCGAGTCGAATTCCTCGGCACAACCGCACGCCGGCGGCGCTGCGGTGAGGGCCGCCATCGGCAGGGCGCCGCCCAGCAGCGTCGCCAGCCCCCACGCCGCCAAAGGGTGGTGTCGATTCCCGCGGCCGGTGGCGTTGACGAGCATCCGTTTCTCTCCTGTGGGTGGGGGCGGCCCGACGATTATCCCATAAGCGCCAGGACCGCGCGATCGAAGCCACCGCCATCCTCCGCGCGCTAGCTCCAGGCGAAGCGCGGCTGCTCGAAGTGCGCCACGCGGGTGTCCCGCCCGTGGACGGCGACCTCGGCGAACTGGTGGACGACCGCCGCGGTGGGCGCGTAGAGGATGCCGACCGGCAGCGAGAGCCCCATCACGGGCCGGCCGCTTTCGGGACCAGGGCGAAGCACGACCTTGTCCGGGGTCAGCTCCTCGATGGGCAGGAGGTAGATCTCGGCCACCTCGCGGGGATCCGGCCGCAGCTCGCCGCCGCTCCCCCAGACCACCACAGGGGTAATCACGAAGCCCGAGCGCGTCGGGAAGTCGTCCAGGCAGCCGAGGACGTGCTCGGGCGGCAGGGAGAGGCCGATCTCCTCCTCCAGCTCGCGCAGGGCCGCGGCCTCGGGAGTCTCCCCCGGATCGAGCCGGCCTCCCGGACAGGCCCACTGTCCGCCATGCCGCCGCAGCCCCGCCGCCCGTACGGTGAGGACGACCGCGGCCCGCTCCCGGGCGTCCGGAACGACCACGACGGCCACGGCTGCGAGGTGGAGGCCTTCCGGCGGGGCGCTCCGGCGCTCGAACCGGGCCAGGTTGCTTGAAAGCGTGGCGCGGAAGCTCTCCTCGAAGCGCGCGGCGGCCATGGGCGAGAGCGTACCCCAGAAAGAACAGCCGACGGGACGCCGACGCTCCCAGGGAGGCCAGGAGGAAAGGACACCAAGGACACCAGGGACCCTCGAGGACGAGATGTCCTTGGGGTCCTTGGGTCCTTGAGGTCCTTCTTGTTCTAGCGTGTCGGAGTCGCCAGGAACGCGGGCCGCCCGCCGGTGACCGGATCGAAAGCCCTGCCCGTGATCTCCCCGCGGTCGTCGATGTCCTGGGCCATCGTGAGAATGCCGGCATAGCCGGGCGCGACGAGGGTGTTGAGATCCCTCATGACGCCGTCTTCCCAGAGGAAGGCGCGGCAGTTGCCGGCCGTGTCGCACGACGTGCCGACCACCTGGCCGCGGTCGTTGATGCCGTTGGCCTGGCTGGTGAAGTCTCCCGGAAGCGTGCCGAGGTCCTGGATGCCGTCGCGACGGGTCCAGAGGAACGCGTGCAGCACGGGGTTGTCGGCATCGCCGCCCGGCACGCCGGCGAATCCGACGACGTCGCCCTGCTGGTTGATGGCCATCGCCGTGTTCCACCACGGCGCTCCCAGGTTGCCGAGGTCTGTCACCGTGCCCTTCTCCCAGAGCACGGTGTGAGCGGCGGTGTACCGTCCGACCGCCTGGTCGCAGGTGCCCGAGATGCCGACCACCTGGCCCTTGTCGTTGATCGCGGTGGCGGCGGTGGAGGTATCACCGGGCAGCGGCGGGAGCTCCTGGATCTGGCCGTCCTCAGGTCCCCAGAGGACGGCCCGGAACTGCAGGACCTGGGGCGGGACGCAGGTCGGGTCGTGCACGGTGTTTTCCGCCCAGCCGACGACCTGGCCGCGATTGTTGGCGCCGGTGGCGAAGCCGTTGTTGCCTCCCAGCATGGGAAGCGCCCTCATCTCGCCGTCTTCCCAGACGAATCCGAGGCAGGTATAGCCGGTGGCGGTGGCCCCGGGGAAGAAGGCGGCGCAGCTCCAATTCTCCCCCAGGGGATCGGGCGTGGCGGTCTGGGCGATGCCCGCGATCAGGCCGCGGTCGTTCTTCACCGGCCAGGCCACACTGCTGTTGGGTCCTCCGAGCGTGCCGAGGTCCACGGCCACGCCGTCGAGCCACAGGGTGGCGTGCCGGCTCTGGTTCCCCGCCAGGTTGGAGTAGCCCGCCACCCAGCCCCGATTGTCGAGGCTGTTGCCCCGGCTGACCGTGCCGCCGAGCGCGGGGAGGTTCGTGATCTGGAATTCCGTTGCCTGGGCGCTGCCAGCCAGCAAGGCTGATGTGAGAACGATAGAAGCGATCCGTTTCATATTGCCTCCTTCGGGCGACTGCACACTCTGCGACATCGCGAGTGCACGCAAAAACCCTAGGCCTTCACAAATTCGATTGCTCGCCATTTCCGGACGTTGAATCGATCGAAATTCGGCGTCCGAATCCGGCGAGACGGACGCCAGTCGAAGGGTGTAGATTGGAGGCCATGAGCGAGCCGATCGGATTTCCCCCGTCTCTCCCCCATCATGTCTGCCAGCGCGCGATCGACGCTCGCGACGCGCGCTTCGACGGTCTCCTCTACGTGGGGATCGTCACGACCCGGATCTACTGCCGGCCGACCTGCCCGTCGCGGCGGGCCAACCCCGACCACAGGCGGTTCTTCAGCTCGGCCGCCGCGGCCGAGCACGCGGGGTTCCGCCCCTGCCTGCGCTGCCGTCCGGAGCTGGCCCCGGGTCGGACGCCGATCGACGCGGTATCGCGCCTCGCCGCCACGGCCGCGCAGCGCATCGCCGCCGGCGCTCTCAACGACTGCAGCGTGGCGGAGCTGGCCGCGGAGCTGGGCGTGAGCGAGCGCCACCTCCGGCGCGCCCTGCAGCGCGAGATGGGAGTCTCGCCGGTCGAGCTCGCGCAGACCCACCGCCTGCTGCTCGCCAGGCGCCTGCTCGCCGAGACCGCGCTCTCGGTGACCGACGTCGCCTTCGCGAGCGGCTTCGAAAGCCTGCGCCGCTTCAACGTGGTGTTCCGCGAGACCTACGGGATGAGCCCCCGAGCGCTGAGAGGGCGTCTCACTCCAACCGCGCAAGCTGGCGGTCGTGGAGACGGGAGAGGAGAAGCTGCGCCGTGATCGCGCAGGGTCAGCAAGGCCAGCCCCGGCGGAGCGGCGTCTCGCCTCGTTCCTCCAGCAGGACCTTGGAATTTGACTCCAGGTCTGGGATCATAGGGGGGACGATGAGGCCTGACAACCTGCCGCTGGTCGTGGCGATCCTGCCGCTGGAGGAGCCCCTGCTCCTGCCCGGGACGGTCGTGCCGTTCGACGCCGACGAGGAGTGGCTGCAGAGCCTGTCCCTGGACGTGCTCGGGAACGAGGGGTACGTGGGCGTCATCCAGGTCATGGAGCCCGAGCCCGGGATGGACGACGACGAGGATGCCACGCTGTTCACCGTGGGCTGCCTGGGACGGATGGAGGTCGGCCGGCCCGAGAACCCCGACGAGTACCTGGTGGGCGGCCTGATCCGCTTCCGCGTCGTGGAGTGGCTGGAGCCGGCGAACGGCTATCCGCGGGCGAAGATCGACTGGATGGAGTTCGTGGACGACCTGCAGGAGATCGAGACCGGGCTCCCCTTCTCCGTGTTGCGGCAGATCGTCCGCGAGCGGGTCGAGACCCACCACCCCGACTTCGACTTCTCGGTGATGGAGCGCATGGCCGGCACGGAGATCGCGACGGCCCTCGCGCACGCCCTCCCCTTCTCGGCCGCGGAGCGCCAGGCGATCATGGAAGCGCCGAGCCTGCGCGACATCGAGGAGCTGCTGCTCCAGCTCATGTCCGGGCCGGGGCCGCTGCGCTTCGACTTCCCGCCGCTGCCGGTGTGCTGAAAGCTCCTATCAGGAAGCCTCTGATGTAGGGGCGGGGCTTGCCCCCGCCCGGGAGGGGGTAAACCCCTCCCCTACATCACTTGAGCCGCGTCAGCGCCGCTTCGAGCCGCGGCAGCGCGGCTTCGATCTCTTCCATCGAGACCGCGCCCACGCTCAGCCGGAACCAGCCCTCGTCCTCCGTGGAGCCGAAGGCGTGGAAGTGGACGAGGCCGATGCCCGCGGCTTCCAGGACGTACTTGCGCACGTCGCTGTTCGTGCGGAGCTCGGCGCCCGAGGGCGTGCGGCGACCGAACGGGTGGATGCGCGCCGTGAGGTAGATGGCGCCCATGGGCGGGATGCTCTCCACGGGCAGGCCGCGCCCCTTCATCGCCTGGAATCCCTCGTGCAGGCGGTCCAGGCGCATCTGCAGTCCGCGCTTGAGCTCCGTCTGGTACTCGCGGATGCCGTCCGCGTCGTCGAGCAGCCCGACCGTGGCCACCTGCTCGGCGCGCGGCGCCCAGGCGCCGATGTGGCCGACCAGCGCCGACATGCGCGTGATCACGTCCACCGGACCGATGCCCCAGCCGACGCGCAGGCCCGTGGCCGCAAACGCCTTGCTGATGCCGTCCACGAAGAGCGTGTAGCGCGCCATCTCGGGCAGCAGCTCGACCGGCGTGTAGTGCCGGGTCTCGCCGAAGCAGAGCATCCAGTAGATGTGGTCGTACATCAGGTAGAGCGGGCGCTCGCCGCGGCTCTCCCGCGCCGCGTTCTCCTCCAGGATCGCCTCGCAGATCGCCAGCAGCGTGCCGCGCTCGAAGGCGGTGCCCGTGGGGTTCAAGGGCGAGTTGAGGCAGAGCAGGCGCGCCCCGGGCAGCAGCGGGATCAGGGCCTCGCGCGTGGGCAGGAAGCGGTCCCCGGGTCCGCAGACCACCGGCACGCCGACGCCCTTCACGAGGTGGATGTAATGGTTGTTGTTCCAGCTCGGCACCGGATAGATCACGCGGTCGCCGGGATCGCAGAGCGTACGGAAGATGCAGTAGATGACCGGCCGCGCTCCGCCGACGATGAGCACGGATTCGAGCGGGTACTTGAGCCCGAGCTCGCGCTCGTAGAAGCGCATCACGGCCTCGCGCAGCCGCAGGATGCCGGAGGACGGCGGGTAGTTGGTCTCGCCGCGGTCCAGGGCCTGCTGGATGCCGGCTGAGAGCCGCTCGGGGATGCGGAAGTAGCGCGGGTCGAAGTCGCCGACGGTCAGGTCGCAGATGGTCCTGCCCTCGGCCTTGAGAGCGCGGATCTCGCCCGCGATCCGGAGGATCTCCGAGCCGACGAGCCCCGCCGCCATCTCCGACACCCGGCGCAGGGGTTCCGGTCCGGATTCCCTTGCGAGCTCCGTGAGATCGATCATCGTCTGGGTCTGCATGAGGGACGACTATATCCGTTTTCAGGGCTTCGCCGGCGGCGGATCGTCGACCCAGTCCACCCGCAGCTTCCACTCCGTACCCTGCTTCTCCCAGATGCGCAGGTAGCCCACCTTGGACCCCTGCCACTCGGCCGTGCCGTAGGTGTAGCCCAGGTCGCCGGCCGCGGAGACGCCGCCGCCTTCGGGCGCCGAGGTCATGGCCGCCGGAGCCTTCTCCAGGGCGGCGCGGACCGCGTCCTTGCCGACGTGGGGGAACGCGCCGGAGCGCATCAGGCGGGCGTCGTCGGTCACGCGGGCGAGGTAGGCCGCGGAGATCCCCTTCGCCGTGGCCTGGCCGAGCTCGCGGTCCACGGCGAGCAGGGCCTGCATCTCGGCCTCGGTGTCCACCTTGGCTCCCTTGGCCTTCTCCGCGGCAACCGGCGGCGGCGAGCCGGCCGGCCCGGTTGGCTTGTCGTGAGCGATACCCGTGTCGATCACCCAGCGCCACTTGCCGTCCGCCTGCTTCTTCCAGACGGTCAGGAAGTCGCCGTAGGCGATCTCGGCGCTGCCGTTGGCCTGGCGCTGCCACGGGCCGGTGGTCCAGCCCATGTCCCCGGAGCGGGCGATCTCGGCGTGCCAGGGCTGCCAGGCCAGCCGGATCGGCGGGTTCGGCCGCGCCGCGAGCATCTCCTTGCCCTTGACCGGCGTGGGTCGGAACATGATCCCCTCGTCGGCGATGTAGGTGAGGAACGCCTCCTTGAAGCCCTTCTCCTCGGAGAGCCTGGAGAAGGCGCGCTCGGAGGCCACCATGGCGTCGAGGTCGGCCTGGAGGGTCTGGGCGAGCGCGGGAAAGGACGCAAAGGACGTAAAGGACATAAGGGACGCAAAGGACAGCACGGACAGCGTCTTTCTCATGGGCCGGAGTATACGGCGAGCTGCTCGCGGAGCCAGCCGTTGCAGTCGTCGACCATCCAGAGCCCCGAGCCGCGGCGTCGGTTCTCCGGC
>JBJMGZ010000799.1:0-4628 GCA_045807605.1 Thermoanaerobaculia bacterium
AGCTCGCGGGCCACGTCACCGGAGTCCAGGTTCCGCACGCTCGACGAGGCGCAGCCGGCGGCCAGCAGCGCGGCGACCAGCAGCCAGGGACGGCGGGTCAGCATGGGCGCCTCCTCAGACAGCCCGTGCGGGAGGCCGGAAGAGCAGCCGCTTGACCCCGAAGTAGAGGAGGCCCACGACGAGCAGCATCGCGACGACCGGCACCACGATCGCGAGCACCGCCAGCAGGGCCGAGCCGCCCGCCTCCAGCGTGGCGATCACCGGGTTGCCGAGGCCTCCCGTGGTGAAGGACGAGACCGAGCGCGCGGTGGCGGTGATGCCCTGGAAGGCCGCCGCGGTGCCGCCGCCGCCCAGGATGGCGAGCGTCCAGCGCAGGAACGGGTCCACGTCGGTCACCGCCGAGGCCGTCACCACCATGCCCGCGATGATCGCGGTCGGCGTGGCGATGGCGTCGAGCAGGTTGTCCACCCAGGGGATGTAGTAGCCGGCGATCTCCAGCGCGGTCGCGATCGAGAAGGTGACGAGCGCCGCGGTCGAGCCGATCCAGGCGAAGCCGTCGCCGAGATCCAGATAGCCGGCTCCGGCCCGGGAGGCGATGCTCATGACGAGGAGGGGCACGAAGACCCGGAAACCGCAGGCCGCAGCCAGACCGAGGCCGAGAAGAATGCTGAGGAGAGTCTCCATGGCGGCTCCTTTCGTCAGCGGGTGGCGGGTTCGGGGCCATCCGTGTGAATAGGATAACGCAGGGAGGGGCGGCGGCCTTCCAGCACGGACACACGGACTTGCACGGACCCTCACGGACGTACACGGACCTGGCGGCTACCGGCAAGCTCTCCGGCAGTCGCCTGGTCCGTGCAGGTCCGTGATCGTCCGTGTCAGTCCGTGCGTCCGTGTCCTCCCTACCACACCGCCGCTCCCTCCCGTTTCGGCGCCCAGGCCAGGGTGAGGACGCGCACCTCGACATCCTGGCGCCGGGGCTTCAAACCCAGGACTTCCAGCTCCTCGGCCTCGGGGTCGAGGCGCTCTTCCAGGCGCTCGATCTCGGCCTCCAGCTCGGCGTTCAAGTCAGCGAGCTGCTTCTTGAGCGATTCGATCGTCTCCTCCGCGTGCGCCACGTCCTGGCGCTCCTGCAGGGTGCGGCTCACGCCGCGCATGGCGCTGCCCGCCCGGCTCACGTTGCCGTAGCTCAGGGTCTTGCGGCCGAAGAGCGCTCCCATGACCGCGGTACCGGCCGAGATCACGGTGCTCCAGGTCTGGCTCGACGCCTGGGCCTCCTGCTTCTCCCGCATCTGCTCGGCGCGGCGGATGCGCTCCTCCAGCTGCGCCACCCGGGGACCGTGCTTGCGGCGCAGCGCCTCGACCTGGGCGTCCCGCCGCTCCCGCGCGACGTCGGCCAGCCGGATGCGGAAGTCGCGCTCCGTCTCGCCGGGCTGCGACAGAGCCCCCTGGTTCGCGCTGCGGAAGACCTCCAGCCGCCGCGTGCGGTAGAGCGAATCCTCCAGCCCTTTGCGCCAGCCCTCGTAGCTGCGCGAGCGCGCCGCCGGAGCAGGCAGCGGGCAGAAGCGCGCTCCGGGCACCGGCTCCGTCTCCAGCGACTCCTTCTCCACCTCGACCGGCTCGGCCGCGTACCAGTCCACGTCCCCGGCCGCGGAGAGCGGCGCCAGCAGGAAGAGGTCCTCGGCGTGGTCGATCCCCGCCTTCGGCTCCACGTAGTGCACGGTCGCGGCGGCATAGAGACGCGGCTCGTACACCACGCCGTCCGGCCGGGTGCGGACCGGCAGGAAGCTCTGCGGGATGTCGGGAGGAAGGACGGGAGGCAGCTCGGCCTGTCCGTCCGAGGGGCGCGGCGCGGCGGGCGCGACTGCTGCCGCGGCCGGAGCGGTCGAAGCGGCAGCCGCCTCCGGGGTGACGCCCGCGGTGGGTCCCTGGGAGGTGACGCGGACGGCCGGCGGCGCCTGCTTGCGCGGGTCCATCAGCCGCTTGAGCTCGGGCCGGGTGAGCGGGCCGCGCAGATAGGACATGGCCCAGCGCGTCTGGAACACGGCCGGCCCCCCCTCCTCGTGCACGTCGTGCAGCAGGAAGACCCTCTTGCCGAGCCCGGAGAGGATCTCCTCGATCCGCTTGCGGTCGAAGCTTCCAGCCGCAGCCCCCTCCAGGCCATCGAGGAGGCGCTGCTTGTCGCGCTCGGTCTGCAGGCGGCCGAGGAACCAGGTGCCGACGTTGCCGAGCCCCTTGTAGTCGATGTCCACCGGGTTCTGGGTGGCGAGCACGAGACCGAGCCCGAAGGCGCGCGCCTGCTTGAGCAGGGTCAGCAACGGCCGCTTCGACGGCGGCTCCGCCACCGGCGGCATGTAGCCGAAGACCTCGTCCATGCAGAGGATCGCCCGCAGGCTGCTCGTGCCCGGACGGCTGCGCGCCCAGCCGAGCGTCTGGTTGAGCAGCAGCGAGACGAAGAACATCCGCTCGCGGTCCGAGAGGTGGGCGATCGAGAAGATCGCGACCCGCGGCTTGCCCGAGGCGGTGTAGAGCAGGCGGTCCACGTCGAGCGGCTCGCCATGGAGCCAGGCCCCGAAGCCGGGCGAGCCGAGCAGGTTGTTCACCGCCATGGCGAGCTCGAAACGCTCCTTGGCCGGGTAGAACGACTCCAGGTCCATGACGCCGATCCGGTCCACCGGCGGCTTCTGGATCTGCTGGATGAGCGCCGCCAGGTCGAGCCCCTTGCCCTGCCGCCAGGCCGCGTCGAAGATCGTGGCGAGCAGGATCGAATCGCGCCCGCGGATCGGATCGGAGTCGATCTCCAGGAGCGAGAGCAGGCTCGCCACGAGCGTCGTGACCCGCTCGCGCAGCAGGTCGCCGTCCTCCAGGATCCCGGGCGGCGGCGCTTCGAACGAGGAGAGGATGGAGACCGGCAGACCGGCCTCGCTGCCGGGGGTGTAGACCGCGAAGTCCGCCGCCTCCCTGAGGCGGGCGATGCGCTCGCCGCTCTGCCCCCACCGGGCGAGCCCCTCGCGCCAGGTCTCGGCCTCCTTGGCCGCGAACGCCTCGGGCGTGAGGCCGGCGCGGGCCGCGGCGTCCGGATCGATCCACGGCGCAAAGTCGGCCGGCCGCAGCTCCGGGAAGGTCAGGAGGAGGTTGGCCAGGTCCCCCTTGGGATCGATGACCAGCGCCGGGATGCGGTCGATCGCCGCCTCCTCGATGAGCGAGATCAGGAGCCCGGTCTTGCCGCTGCCGGTCATGCCGACGCAGACCGCGTGGGTGAGCAGGTCGCGAGAGTCGTAGAGGAGCGGTTCGGGAGAGGTCTCCCCGCGCTGCAGGTCGAAGGGCCGTCCCAGGTAGAACGCCCCGAGCTTTTCGTAAGCCGCGATGTCTTCCGCCATGGGCGGCATCCTACCAAGCTCGGGGATCGAGCGCGTAGGGCAGCGGCGTCAAATTCTCGAGCCCCCCAGGCCCCAGGTGCACCAGGTCTTCCAGGCGCACGCCGTAGCCCTCCGCAGGGTCGTACAAGCCGGGCTCCAGGGTGAAGACGTCCCCCTCCCGGAGGACCCCTTCGGCTCCCGAGACCTTGCGGAAGATCGGCTGCTCGTGGAGGTCGAAGCCCACGCCGTGGCCGAGATTGTGGACGTAGCCGCGGGTCGTTTTGGGATCGGAGATCGGGGTCGGGAACCCCGCGGACTCGAAAAGGGCGCAGACCTCCTCCTGGAGGTCCCAGCCGCGCACGCCCGGCCGCGCTCGCTCGTGCGACCGCTCCAGGGCCGCGAGGACGAGATCATGGGCGCGGCGCAGGGCCGGCGACGGCTCGCCCATGCAGAACACCCGGGTGCAGTCCGCGAACATCGCGCCCTTCGGGTAGATATCCACCACGATCGGCTCGCCCGCGCGGAGCACCCGCTCCTGCGTGCCGGCCGAGTGGGGCACGCCCCCCTCCTCCGCCGGCGCGACGATGTTCCCCTTGGGCTGCTCCAGGCCGCGGGCCGCGAGGGCCTGCCCGATCCCGGAGCGCAGGCGGGCGACCGTCATCCGCTCCCCTTCCAGCCAGAGCTCGCCGTCCCGAACGGCCGCAGCGGCCAGGCGGCCTGCCACCTGGCGCATGGCCGCCATCACTCCCTCGGCGGCAACACGGATCGCGGCCACCTCGGCGACGGTCTTCTTCTTGCGCACGGCGAGGACGATCGGATTGCCGGGCACCCAGGTCCAGCCCTTGCGCGCGAGGGCGGCGGTGGCGGCCTGGATGAGCCCGGCCTGGCCATGGCCGGCGAGGGCAACGCGACCCGGGGCGACTCCGGCGGCCTCCAGGGAGCGCTCCGCCACCCAGGCCATGACGTCGCCGGGCTCGGCGGGAAGGTTGAGCCACCGCGTCATGTCGAGGTGCTCGGGAGTGATCAGGCGGAGGCCGGTCGCCGCCGCCTCGTCGCGCTCCATGGGAGTCTGGTAGGCGAGGCAGGCGGGGCCTTGTTTAGGAGCTACGAGCTGGCAGTCACCGAGATGGACGTCGCCCACGAACGGGGCGAGGTCAGGGTCCTGAGAAGACCGGGCGAGGACGAGCAGGGCCTCGCAGCCCCGCTCCTCCAAGCCTGCCCTCAGCTCGGAAAGGCGGCCCTCAGGCCCCCTCTCCCCCGGCACGGGGGAGA
>JBJMGZ010000800.1:0-5457 GCA_045807605.1 Thermoanaerobaculia bacterium
GCAGCGGGGCGGGGGGCTCCGGCTCGCGCTCGGGCCTCTGCCGTCGCCCCTGCGGGGCTTGGATTGTTTTGGGTCTGATGACCCGGGGTCGTCGCGCCTACGGCGCTCCTGACCCCGGGATACATGCCGTCGCCCCGGTCGGGGCTTACTGCTCACGGCCAAGATGTGCGTAACGGTATGGGTTGAAACCCCAGGTTGCGGTGCCGCCCCCTGGCTTTCCCCTACTCCAGCTCCTCGTAGTGCGCTCGGCTGGTCAGCACCTTCCTCAGATAGTTCCGGGTCTCCTGGAAGCTCACCTTGGTGAAGAACTCCTCCATCTCGGGGCTGAAGCAGTAGCTTCGCCAGAGCCCGGCCTGGGGCTCGCCGGCGTTGTAGGCGGCCACGGAGACGTGCGCCGCGCCGTTGAAGTCCTTGAGGAGGGTGCTCAGGTAGGCGGCGCCCAGGGCGAGCGCGATCTCCGGGCGGTAGAGGTCCTCGGGATCGAGGCGCGAAAGGTCGATGTCGGCCGCGATCCGGCGCGCCGTGGGCAGGGTGAACTGGGTCAGGCCGCGCGCCGCCGCGGGCGAGAGCGCGAACCGGTCGTAGCGGCTCTCCTCGCGGACGATCGCCGCCAGCAGCGTGGGCGGGACGCCGCGCAGGCGGGTCTGGGTCAGCAGGATCTCGTGGTAGGGCGATGGATAGAGGAGCTCGTGGAATTCCTTCGGCTGGAAGATCAGCGGCACCCGGTCGCCGGCGCGGAGGCGCAGCGCCTCCGCGACCAGGATCGAGCGCTCATGCTCTCCCCCGCGGGCGAGCAGCCGGCAGCCGGTGAAGGCCAGGGACGGCTCGCTCACCGGAAAGTGCTCGCGCACGGCGGTCGCCCCCTCGTGCAGGATGCCGAGCGAGAGCAGCATCTCCTCCGGGCGCCGCACCGGCACCTGCCAGAGCGGCCAGCTCCGCACCGGCACCGCCGTCAGCTTCGCCAGCGGCGCCTTGGTGCGGTCGGCGAGCAGCACCTCCCGCGCCTTCTTCCACGCCCGCTTGCCCGTGTCGCTGCCATTGCCGAGGAGGAGCCAGGCGCCGTAGAGGTCCTCGAAGCGGTCGGAGGCGGCCATGCGCCGTCCTTCCGTCGCGGCGGCCTTGGCGAGGAGGTCGGAGCTCAGGCGCGCGCGGGCGGACTGCGCCAGCGGGTGATAGAGCTCGATCCGCAGCGCTTCGAGATAGGCCGCCACGGCGCCGACCGGATCGCGCTCGAGCTCCGCCGTCCGGCCGCGCCAGTAGGCGACCTCCAGCCGCTCCTCCGGGGTGTCGCGGGGGACGCGGTCGAGCCAGGCCCGCGCGCGGTCGCTGCGCCCGCGGACCACGTCGGACGAGGCGAGGAAGAGGCTCGCGCGCAGCGCCTGCTCCCGCCACTCGCGGCGCGAGGTCAGGAGGTCGTAGATGTCGCTCACCTGGTTCTCGGCGCCGCTCCTCCACCGCAGCCGGAGGATGGAGAAGAGCGCCGCCGCGGCCCACTCGCCCTCGGGCTCGGCCAGGTAGGCGCGCCGGAAGCTCTCTGCCGCCAGCGTCCACTCGCCGAGCAGCTCGTACGAGCGGCCCTGCTGGTAGAGCGACCGGGAGCGGTCCTCCGGCCGGCGCGAGAGCTGCGCCAGGCTGCCGAACACGACCGCGGCGGGCGCGTAGCGCTGCAGCCAGAAATGCGAGCGGCCCTGGGCATAGCGCCCTTCGGTCGTCTCGCGCTCGGAGAGCCCTTCCGCCGGGTCGAGCGCCCGGCGGAGATGGATCAGGGCGCGCTCGAAATCGCGGTGCTGATGGAAGACGAGCCCGAGGAGGAGCGGCATCCGCCCGCCCTCCTGCTCGGAGACGATCGCGGACAGGCGCTCGGCCGCCGCCCGGGCCGTGTCGTCGTTGCGGTTCTCTTCGAGCAGGCTCACCAGGATGCCGCGGGCGAGCTCGCGGGCCCCCGAGCGCAGCGCGCAATCGGCCTGGGAGAGCGTGAGGATCCGGCGCTGCATCGCCGGCAGCTCTTCGAGCTTGAGACCGCCGAGGAGCCGGCAGTCCCCGCCGGCCGCGAGCGTGCGCGAGAGGAGCTGGACCGATTCCCTGAGCAGCGCCGGACGGCGGGAGTCGACGACGCCGGCCACGAGACCGGCGGCGACCTCGGGATGGCCCATCCCCTCCTGCTCCAGCGCGAGGCGGTAGCGGCTGTAGGGGCCGAGCTCCGGCGTCCGCGCCATGGCGACGGCGAACGCTTCGCCCGAGCCTCGGGGGTCGTCCAGCACTTCGAGCAGGTGGCCGCGCAGGTAGTCGAGGCCGAGCTTCTGCGACGCCTCGGGCCGCTCCGCAAGCTCCTTCTCGACGCGTGCGAGGGCGTCGCGCTGGCGGCCCGCGAGCTGCATCTCGACGAGCGCCGGACGTGGATCTGCTACCGTGACGGCGGCGAGAAAAGTAAGGGTTGCTATCATCCGGAGCCGGAGCGAGCGGCTCCCGTCAAACGACCCATCTAGCCACTCGTGCACCCAGACTCTGCAATTTCAGTTCCATTCCTTCATAGCCACGTTCCAGGTGATAGATCCGGTCCACGACCGTCTCCCCTTCGGCGGCCAGGCCGGCCAGGACCAGGCAGGCGGAGGCGCGCAGGTCGGTCGCCATCACGCCCGCTCCGGCGAGCGGCGTCGGCCCGTGCACCCGGGCGATGCCGCCCTCGACGCGGATGTCGGCGCCCATTCTCATCAGCTCCGGCGCGTGCTGGAAGCGGTTTTCGAAGATGGTTTCGCGGATGGTCGCGACGCCGGTCGCGCTCGTCATCAGCGTCATGTACTGGGCCTGGAGGTCGGTGGGGAAGCCGGGATGGGGCTGCGTCTCCAGGTCGCGGGACTGGAGCTCGCCCTCGGCGCTCACCCGGATGCTGTCGCCCTCAACCTCGACCCGGGCGCCGACCTCGGCCAGTTTGTCCAGGAGCGGCGCCAGATCGGCGGGGCTGGCGTGCTCCAGTGTCACGTCGCCGCGGGTCAGGGCGGCGCCGATCAAATAGGTGCCGCCCTCGATCCGGTCGGGGATGATCGTGTGCTCGGCGCCGCCCAGTCCGTCGACGCCCTCGATCTCGACCGTCTCCTCGCCGGCGCCGGAGATGCGGGCGCCCATCGCGTTCAGGAGGTCGGCGAGGTCCACCACCTCGGGCTCGCGGGCGCAGTTCTCCAGCACGGTGGTGCCGTGGGCGAGGCAAGCGGCGAGGAGGAGGTTTTCCGTGCCGGTCACCGTGGGCATGTCGAAGCGGAAGCGGGCGCCCCGCAGGCGGTCGGCCGTGGCCTCGACGTAGCCGTGGGTCAGCTGGACGTTGGCGCCGAGCGCCTCCAGCCCCTTGAGGTGCTGGTCGATAGGCCGCACGCCGATGGCGCAGCCGCCGGGGAGCGACACGCGGGCATGGCCGAAGCGGGCGAGGAGCGGCCCGAGCACCAGGACGCTGGCGCGCATGGTCTTGACCATCTCGTACGGCGCGTCATGGTCCGGGCTCGGCCGCTCGCGGCGCAGGACGAGAGCATCTCCCGTGTCTTCGCACACGACGCCGAGGTGGTCGAGCAGGCGCATCATCGTGCGGATGTCGCGCACCCGCGGCATGCGGCGGAGGGTCAGCGGCCCGCCGTCGGCAAGGAGGCTGGCCGCGAGGGCAGGCAGGGCGGCGTTCTTGGCGCCGCTCGGCTGGACGCGGCCGGCGAGCCGCGTCGGTCCTACGATGTGGAACTTGTCCATGAATCCCCTTGCCGGATCACCGGCGCTCCAGAACGACCACCCGAGGAATGCCGGCATAGTCGAGGCGCGCGCCGGCGAAGTGCAAGCCGGATGCCTCGGCATGGCGGCGGGCGGCCTCGATCTGTCCGAAACCGATCTCGACGATAGCGCGGATTCCGGGCCGGAGGCCAACTCCCAGCAGGGAGAAGAGCCGCGCCAGGACCGAGTCCCCCCCGTCCCCAGCACCGGGAGCAAAGAGTGCCACGTGCGGCTCGAAATCGACAACCTCGGGGGAGAGCGACGGCGCGTCCCCGGCATCGATGTAGGGCGGATTGCTCACCACGAGATCGAAGCGGGAGAGATCGAGCCCATGGACGAGATCCGCGCCCACGAAGCGCGCCCGGTCTCCGACTCCATGCCGCCGGGCGTTGCCGCGGGCCACGGCGAGCGCGCCCGGCGAGATGTCGGTCCCGACCGTCCTCGCCGCGGGGATCTCGAGAGCCAGCGTGACCGGAAGGATGCCGGAGCCGGTGCCCACGTCCAGGATCCACGGCCGTTCCGGCAGGGTGATGGCGAGCGCCTCCTCCACCACATGCTCGGTCTCGGGCCGCGGGATGAGCACCCGCGGGTCCACGGCGAACGGCCGGCCGTAGAACTCCCGCTCGCCGAGGAGATAGGCGACGGGCTCGCCGGTCAGCCTGCGTTCGAGGAGCGACCGGAAGCGCTTGGCCGTCTCCGCCGGCACCTCCCGCTCGCCATGAGCGAGGACCTGGGCTTCGGAGAGACCGAGGAGCCATCCGAGCAGGAGAGCCGCCTCGCGCGGAGGAGCTCCGAACGAGGTGGCGGCGAGGCGAGGGCGGGCCTCGGCGAGGAGATGGGCGAGGGTGGGCACGCGCCTGGAGGTCCGGGCTAGTTCTCCGCGGAATGTTCGAGCACTGGCTTGTCCAGTGCCGCCAGCATCTTTTGGAGAGTCCACCGAAGGCCCTCTGGGCTATCCGCGATCACACCCACGGGATCCACCGAGTAGCCGGTTTCGTGAACGGGGACCGTGAGGTCATCGACGTCGTTGCTGCGGTAGTACACCTCATGGATGGCATACCACTCCTCTCCGCCATCCTTCGGCGGATGCCTCATGACGCGGTAATTCCAACCCATGGAAATCACTCTATACCAGGTAGCGGCGCACCCAGGGAAGCGCGCGTTGGCAAGGGTTCAACCTCAACGTGCTACGTCAGCTTCAGAAGGATCTCGTCCATCGTCGAGAACATCTCCTCCGGCCCCTGCGCCCGCAGCGCCTCCGGGTTCGTGTAGCCCCAGGTCGCGGCCCCGAAAGCGATCCCTGCCGCGCGGGCCGCCTCCAGGTCCCGGATCTCGTCCCCGATGCAGATCGCCTCGGCCGCGGCGATCCCGCTGCTGCGCAAGACCCCGCGGAGCTTCGACCGTTTGCCGAAGATGGAGGCGCCGCACGCGTAGTACCGGATCAGCGCGGCATTGCCGGGGCCGAGCACCTGGCGGACGTTGTCGAGCGAGTTGGAGGTGACGACCGCGGTGCGGATTCCCTGCTCGGCCAGCCCCCGCAGGAGCCGGTCCACGCCCGGGAAGAGACGGATGTGGGCGATGTCCCGGGCCATGTGCCGCCGGAAGTCCCGACCGATCCGCGGCAGCTTCCACATGGGTATGCCGAGCTGCGCTACGTTCTGGCGGGCCGCCCGGCCGCGAAGCGTCTCGATCTCATGCTCCTCCATGCGG
>JBJMGZ010000801.1:0-3023 GCA_045807605.1 Thermoanaerobaculia bacterium
CCGCAATCCGGCCCGCTGCACGTGCTCGGCAGCGGCGCGCAGCGAGGGCGGCCGTCCGGATCGATCTCCGGCCCGCAGTCTCCGGTCGGCACCGGATCGCCATTCGGGTCGATCTCGAATCCGATCGCCTCCTGCGACGGCTGCAGCAGCGTCACGCCGCTCCAGAGCCTGCCGAGCCAGTCCCAGGCGTCGCTCCAGACCGGAGCCGCCGCCGCCGGACGCGCGCCGGCGAGCGCCAGCGCCGCCGCGAACACCACTGCCATCATCCCCCGATGCAGATTGCTACGGAACATTGTCATCCTCCTTGCCGCGGGCCGAGCGGGGCCGGAATGGCTCCCGACGCCCACGGACGCAACGAATGTCGTTGCCTTGCGCGCCTAGTGTAGACATTTGTCGCGCTCAAGGGAAACAGAACTTTCGCACGGGCGCGCCGTTGTTGCCGGATGACGTCCTTCTACACTCAGGTGGTTCGTTGAGCACATATCCTCGGAACGCCATCACGTGCCTTGACTGTTGACAATCATCCTGATCTTCAGAAGAATGTGCTTCACGCAGTGGAGAGCATCGAACGCGGAAAGGAGGGGCGAAATTGGGGACCACGGAAGAGGTTGCCGCCGAGAGCCTGGGCGATCGGATCACGCGGCTGAGGCGGGCGAAGGGTTGGAATCAGAAGGAGCTGGCGGACCGGATCGGGGCGAATCCGACCCAGATCAGCAAGTACGAGCGCGGGGCCTATCTCCCGCGGCCCGACGTCCTGCCGCGGCTCGGCGAGGCGCTGGGGGTGAGCCTGGACTACCTGATGACCGGCCGCACCGGCGAGCCCCGGCGCGACTTCCGGCTCCGGGAGCGGGTGGAGGCGCTGGAGACCCTGCCCGAGACCCAGCGCAGCAACCTCGTCGCCTTCCTGGACGCTCTGCTCGCCGCCCACCAGCTGCTGCGCCGCTACCAGGAGCTGCTGCGCCAGCACGGGAGGGGGGTGGCGCCGGCTGAGCAACCCCGCACGACCGAGCGGCGGCCCAGGAAGAAGCGGGCGTAGCGGGCTTTCCGGAACACGGACGAGCACGGACTGACACGGACACCACGGACATCGAGGAAGGGGAGCTGCTGGTCAGCCGGTCCGTGTTCGTCCGTGTTCCGTCTCGCTAATCCACCCGCAGCACGGCGAGGAAGGCTTCCTGCGGAATGTCCACCCGGCCCACCCGCTTCATCCGCTTCTTGCCTTCCTTCTGCTTCTCGATCAGCTTGCGCTTGCGGCTGATGTCGCCGCCGTAGCACTTGGCGATGACGTTCTTGCTGATCGGCCGCACCGTCTCCCGGGCGATGATGCGCGAGCCGATCGCCGCTTGGAGCACCACCTCGAAGAGCTGGCGCGGGATCAGCTCCTTCATCTTTTCCACCAGCAGCTTGCCGCGGGCGTACGCCTTGTCCCGGTGCACGATCAGCGACAGCGCGTCCACCGTCTCGCCGTTGACCAGGATGTCCAGCTTCGCCAGCTCGCTCCGGCGGTAGCCCGCCAACTGGTAATCGAACGAGGCGTAGCCCCGCGACACCGACTTCAGCCGGTCGTAGAAGTCGTGGATCACCTCGGCGAGCGGGAAGTCGTACTCGATCAGCACCCGGTCCGTGGTCAGGAACTGCAGGCTGCGCTGCGCCCCCCGGCGCTCTTCCGCCAGGGCGAGGAGCGCGCCCACGTACTCCGAGCGGGTCACGATCGTGCCCTGGATGTACGGCTCCTCCAGGTACTCGAGCTTGCCCGGCGGCGGCAGCTTGGACGGGCTGTCCACCTCCACCGCGCTGCCGTCGGTCGAGTGCGCCAGGTAGCGCACGCCGGGCGCGGTCGTGATCAGGTCCAGGTCGAACTCGCGCTCCAGCCGCGCCTGGATGATCTCCATGTGGAGCAGCCCCAGGAAGCCGCAGCGGAAGCCGAAGCCGAGCGCGCCCGAGCTCTCCGGCTCGAACGAGAACGAGGCGTCGTTCAGGCGCAGCTTGTCCACGGCGTCGCGCAGCCCCTCGTAGTCGTCGGCGCTCACCGGGTAGAGCCCGGCGAAGACCATGGGCTTGATCTCCTGGAAGCCGGGGTAGGCCGCGGCCGCGGGCCGGTCGGCGTGCGTCACCGTGTCGCCGATCTTGGCCTGGATCAGGTCCTTGATGCCGGCGTAGAGGAAGCCCACCTCGCCCACCGAGAGCTGGCCCACCTGCGCCGGCTTGGGGCTGAAGATGCCGAGCTCGTCCACCTGGTACGCGCGGCCGGAGGACATGAACTTCACCCGCTCCCCCTGGCGGAGCGTGCCGTCCACCACCCGCAGCATGCAGACGACGCCCCGGTACGGGTCGTACCAGGAGTCGAAGAGCAGGGCTTTCAGGGGCGCATCGGGATCCCCCTCGGGCGGCGGCACGTCGCGCACCACCCGCTCGAGCACGTCCTCGATCCCGATCCCGGCCTTGGCGGAGGTCAGCACCGCGTCGTGGGCGTCGATGCCGACCACGTTCTCGATCTGCTCCTTGACCCGGTCGGGGTCGGCCGCGGGCAGGTCGATCTTGTTGATGACCGGCACCAGCGTCAGGTTGCCGTTGACCGCCAGGTAGGCGTTGGCCAGGGTCTGGGCCTCGACCCCCTGTGCCGCATCGACGACCAGCAGCGCCCCCTCGCAGGCGGCGAGGCTGCGCGATACCTCGTAGGCGAAATCGACATGGCCGGGCGTATCGATCAGGTTGAATTGATAGGTCTCGCCGTCCTGGGCCTTGTAGAAGAGCCGCACGGCGCGGGCTTTGATGGTAATGCCCCGCTCGCGCTCGAGCTCCATGTCGTCCAGGACCTGGTCCATCATCTCGCGCTCGGACAGCGCCCGCGTCTTCTCCAGGATGCGGTCGGCGAGGGTGGACTTGCCGTGGTCGATGTGGGCGATGATCGAGAAGTTGCGGATGCGCTCGTTGGGTCTCATGGGTTGCAGATGGAAAGGCCGGGCAAGAGGCCCGGCCTTCTCCAGTCTATCGTAACGAAAGTTTGGGGAGCGCCTCCCCTT
>JBJMGZ010000802.1:0-2534 GCA_045807605.1 Thermoanaerobaculia bacterium
CCCGGAAGAGGCCCGCGCCGCCATCCGCCACCTGCTGCAGGGCTGCGTCGCCTGCGCGCGCGAGATCGAGCGGCTGAAGCAGCGGCCCTCGTCGCCGGACAGCTACGACGAGGCGTTCAATCGGATCCACAACAGGATCGCAAGCGGCGGGCTGGAGGCGCTGCGGCAGGAGCCTCTCTCCCCGCAGCGGCTCTACGCGGAGCTGCTCGCCCATGAGGCGGTCGAGGGGCTGGTCCAGGTCCACAGCACGCGGCGCTACGCCAGCCTGGCGCTCTGCGAGCTGCTGCTGCGCAAGAGCCGCGACCTGGGGATCGACGATCCGGAGCGGGCGCGCAAGGCCGCGGACCTCGCGGTACAGGTGGCCGAGCAGCTCGATCTGGACCTCTATGGCGCCCCGGTGGTGCAGGACGTGCGCGCCATGGCCTGGGCCTACCTGGCCGAGAGCCGCCGGGTGGGGGCCGAGGTGAAGCTCGCGGAGAGCTCCATGGAGAAGGCCGAGAGCCTGCTCGAAGAGGGGAGCGGCGATCCCCTGGCCCGCGCCGAGCTGCTGACGCTCAAGGCCTCGCTCGCCGGCTACTGCGGCCGCTTCGACGAGGCGATCCGCATCCTCAACCGCGCCGCCTCGATCTACCGCCGGCTGGACGAGCGCCACCTGCTCGGGCGGACGCTGCTCAAGAAAGGCACCCTCCTCGGCAATTCGGGCCAGCACGCGACCGCGCTGCGCCTGATCCACCGCAGCATCGACTTGATCGATCCGCCGCGCGAGCCGCGCCTGATCGTCTGCGCCACCCACAACCTGATCTGGTTCCTGAACGAGAGCGGACGCACGGGCGAGGCCGGCGCCTGCCTCGGCGGCGCGCGCCGGCTCTACGAGAAGGCGGGAGACCGCCGGCAGCTCAGCCGGCTGCGCTGGCTGGAGGGCAAGCTCGACCCCCGTCCCCGCGAAGCCGAGGGCGCGCTGCTCTCCGCCCGCGACGGTCTCGCGCGCGAGGGGCTGGTCTACGAGGCGGCGCTCGCCGCCATGGACCTCGCCGTGCTCTATGTCCAGGAGAGGAGAGAGGCCGACATGCGCCGCCAGGCCGACCTGCTCTTCCCGCTCTTCAGCTCCGACGACATGTACCGCGAGACCGCCACGGCCCTGCAATCGTTCCAGACGCAGACCGGCCCCGAGGACACGGCGCGGCTCATCGACGAGCTCTCCGGCTGGGTCGGGCGCGCCCGCACCGAGAAGAACCCGCCGGGGCTGGCGCTGCCCTTATAATCGCGGCATGTGCGGACGCTACACCCTGAGCTCGAAAGGCGATGAAGTGGCCCTGCTGTTCGACCTGCGGGAGGTGCCGCAGCTGCCGCTGCGCTACAACATCGCGCCCACGCAGGAGACCGCGGTGGTGCGGGTCGAGAAGCCCGGCGAGCCGCGGCGGCTCGACCTGCTGCGCTGGGGGCTCATCCCCTACTGGGCCAAGGAGGCGAGCATCGGCAACCGCCTGATCAACGCCCGCGCCGAGAGCGTGGCCGAGAAGCCCGCCTACCGCTGGAGCTTCCGCAAGCAGCGCTGCCTCATCCCCGCCGACGGCTTCTACGAGTGGAGGAAAGCGGGGAAGCTCAAGCAGCCCTACCTGATCCGGCGCAAGGACGGCCAACCCTTCGCCTTCGCCGGCCTCTGGGCGCGCTGGCAGGACCCGGAGCGCGGACCGCTCGACACCTTCACGATCCTGACGACCGACGCGAACGACCTCATCCGGCCGCTCCACGACCGCATGCCGGTCATCCTCGACCGCAAGGACTTCGACCTCTGGCTCGACCCGGCGTGCGAAGACCGCGAGCGGCTGCAGCCGCTGCTCGCCCCGTTCGATCCGCAGCAGATGGAGACCTTCCCGGTGAGCCGGACGGTGAACAGCCCCGCGAACGACCTGGCCGATTGCATCGCGCCGCTGGTCGAGGACTAGATCAGGTAGGCCGTCACGAAGAGCCCGGGGCCCAGAGCAGCTCCATCAGGGGGCCTCCTGCTTCGGCTTCGTGCCCCACCGCTTCCACGCCTTGCGCAGCAGCAGGACCGGGATCAGGATCACGAGGACGACGGGCAGGCCCACGACGACCAGGAAGATCAGCAGGTCCGCCACGCCCCGGAGGAACCCCAACAGGGTGCTGAAGGCGCTGCGGACCGTCTCGTTCGGCCGCCAGCCCTCGGCCACGATCGGCTTCTCCCCCGCGTCCGGCTCCAGGGTGAGCTGGATCGTCGAGAGGCCGACCAGGTTCTGGAGCGCGTTGAGCTGCCCCTGGATCTGCTCGACCTGGGTGCGGACGCCCGTCAGCTCGCGGTAGATCTCCATCACGTCGCCCACCTTGCGCGACCGCTCCCGCGACTCGGCCAGCAGCTCGCGCAGCTCCGACTCCGTGAGCTGGAGCGAGCGCATCCGGGCTTCGAGGTCCACGTACTGATCGGTGACGTCCTCGGTGGACATCTGCTCCCGCTCGACCCGCACCGCGATGCGCCGGATCTCCTCCCGCGCCCGGTCGAGCCGCTCCGCGGGCAC
>JBJMGZ010000803.1:0-4552 GCA_045807605.1 Thermoanaerobaculia bacterium
ACATCCCGCTCGATCCCGAGTGGCCTGCCGGCCGGCTGGAGACCGTGCTCGCCGACGCCGAGCCCGCGCTCCTGGTCCACCGCGGCCCGCTGCCGGCTTCCCTGGACGTGCCCGCCCTCGACCTGGACGCTCCCGGCATCATCGGAGAGGGTGAGCTGCCGGGCTTCCGCCCGGACCGGCTCGCCTACCTGATCTACACCTCGGGAACGACCGGCAGGCCGAAGGCGGTCATGGTCGAGCACGGCAGCGTGGCCGCCATGGTCGGGGCGATCCTGGACCGGATCGGCGCCGGTCCGGACGAGCGGGTGCCTCACCTGTCGCGCTACACCTTCGACGTCTCGCTCCTGGAGATGTTCGTCCCGCTCCTCTCAGGGGGAGCCTGCGAGATCGTGGAGAGCGACGAGGTGCTCGACCCCGCCGGCTTCCTGGCCGTGCTGGAGCGCTCCACCCGCGTCTTCACCGTGCCGGCTCTGCTGCGCCGCGCCGCGGCCGCTGCGCAAGACTGCGGGCCGCAACGGTTCGCCGGCCTGCGCACCCTCACCTCCGGCGGCGATCTCGCGCCTCCCGACCTTCTGGAGGAGCTGCTCGCGGCCTTCCCGTCCACTGACATCCTTGTCCTCTACGGCCCGACCGAGACATCGATCATCTGCACTGGACACCGGCTGAGCCGGACGCGGCGGCCCGAGCGCTCGCTGATCGGCCGGCCGCTCGACGGCGTGGAGGCGCGGGTCATGGCCGCCCGCGGCCAGCCGGTCCCCCTGGGGGTTCCCGGGGAGCTATGGGTCGGCGGCCCCGGTGTGGCGCGGGGCTACTTCCGGCGCGACGAGCTGACCGCGAAGCGCTTCGTGGAGGTGGATGGCCGCCGCTTCTACCGCACGGGCGACCTCGTCCGCCAGGTGCCGAGCGAAGGGGGCGAGTTGGAGTTCCTCGGCCGCGTGGACGACCAGGTCAAGGTGCGCGGCTTCCGCATCGAGCCCGGGGAGATCGAGGCCGCCCTGCTCGATCATCCCGATGTGCGGGAGGCGGCCGTAATGGCGCTGCCTGCGGGAGGCGACAAGCAGCTCGTGGCCTGGGTGGTGGGCACGGACGACGCGGAGGCGCTGCGTGCGTTCCTGCGGGGCCGGCTCCCCGACTACATGGTGCCGGCGGTCTTCGTCCCTCTCGACGCGTTGCCGATCAGCGGCCACGGCAAGGTGGATCGCAAGGCGCTCCCCGCGCCCGAGGCGGCGCGCGCGGCATCGGCCGGTTCTGCGGCCCCGCGCAACGCCCGCGAGGAGCTGCTGGCCGGGATCTGGCGCGAGGCGCTCGGCCTCGAGCGGGTGGGCATCCACGACAACTTCTTCCAGCTCGGCGGCGACTCGATCCTGAGCATCCAGATCGTGGCGCGGGCGCGCCGGGCCGGGCTCCAGCTCACCACCCGGCAGTTCTTCGACAACCAGACGATCGCGGGCCTTGCGGCGGTCGCGGACGTCGTCGGGGAGGCGGAGGTGGAGGAGAAGGTGGAGGGTGAAGTGCCGCTCACGCCCGTCCAGCGCCGCTTCTTCGCGGAGGGCCGGCGCGAGCCCTGGCGCTTCAACCAGGCGGTGCTCCTCGCTTCCCACGAGCGGCTGGAGACGCCGCGGCTCGCCGCCGCCCTGGAGCGTCTCGCCCGGCATCACGACGCCCTGCGCCTGCGCTTCGTCCAGGAGGCGGACGGCTGGCGGCAGTTCTACGCTCCGGCCGCCGCGGTGCCGCTCCTGGAGGTCGACCTCCCGCCGGAGGCTCTCGAAGCCGCGGTCGAGCAGCTCCAGTCCGGCCTCGACCTCCAGCACGGCCCGCTCTTCACCGCCGCCCTGTTCCACCTGGGAGCCGAGGACCGGCTGCTCCTCACGGCCCATCACCTGCTCGTCGACGCGGTCTCCTGGCGCGTGCTGCTCGAAGACCTGACGGCCGAAAAGCTGCCGCCGAAGACCACCTCCTGGAAGCGCTGGGCCGAGCTTCTGGCAGCCTCTTCGAGCGCGGAGGAGATCCCTTACTGGCAGGCGATCCCGTCCGTGCCGCCGCTGCCGGTGGACATGGAAGGGGAGGGGGGAAGGGCGACCCTGACGGTCGAGCTGGGCGCCGCGGAGACGCGGGCGCTGCTTCGGGACGCGCCGGAGGTCTACCGCACCCAGGCCAACGACCTGCTGCTCGCGGCGCTCGCCCGCGCTTTCGCCTCGTGGACGGGGGAGCGCACGCTGCTCGTGGACCTGGAGGGGCACGGCCGCGAGGAGATCCTCCCGGGCGTGGACCTCTCGCGCACCGTGGGCTGGTTCACCACCCTGTTTCCGGTGGCCCTGAGGCTGCCGCCGGGGGCCGGGCCGCGGGAGTCGATCCTGGCGGTCAAGGAGACGCTCCGGGCCGTGCCCGGCCGCGGGCTGGGTTTTGGCCTCCTGAAGGGCCTGCTGCGCGACCGTCTTTCCGTGCAGGAGCCCCAGGTCTCCTTCAACTACCTCGGCCGCTTCGACGCGCCCGCGGGTGAGGACGGACCTCTTTCCTTCGCCCCCGAGACGGTCCGCGGGACCGAGGGAGAGGCCGTGCCCGGCCGCCATCTCTTCGCGGTCGACCTGCTGGTCCTGGAGGACCGCCTGCGCGCCACCTGGACTTACGATCCCGGCCGCCATCTCCCGGCCACGGCCGAGCGGCTGGCGCGCTCATTCCTCGCCGAGCTGGAGGGCCTTGTCGTCCACTGCCTCTCGCCGGAGGCCGGCGGCTACAGCCCGTCCGACTTCCCGCTCGCGGGGCTCGACCAGGCGGCGCTGGACAGGTTGGAACCGGGTGTCGAGGACCTCTACCCCCTGGCCCCCCTGCAGGAGGGCATCCTCTTCCACAGCCTTTACGATCCCCGCGCGGACCCCTACCTGGAGCAGCTCACGGCCCGGCTCGAGGGGCCGCTCGACGCGCCCGCCTTCGCCGCCGCCTGGCAGCGGGTCGTCGAGCGCCATGCCGCGCTGCGCACGGCCTTCCTCTGGAAGACCGTCGACCGGTCCCTTCAACTCGTCCGGCGCCGGGCGGAGCTGCCGTGGACCGTCCAGGACTGGCCCGGAGAAGCCGGCTGGCAGGAGCTCCTTGAGGCCGACCGCGCGCGGGGCTTCGACCTGGACCGGGCGCCGCTGATGCGACTGACCCTGGTGCGCACGGGCGCGAGCAGCCATCGGCTGATCTGGACCTCCCATCACCTGTTCTTCGACGGCTGGGGCTTCCCGCTGATCCTCTCGGAGGTCTTCGCCTTCTATCGGGACCCGGGGCTCCAACTGCCACCGGCGCGCTCCTACCGCGACTTCATCGCCTGGCTCGCGTTGCGCGACGACTCCGAGGCCGAGAGGCACTGGCGCGAGGCGCTCCGCGGCTTCACCGAACCCATCCCCTTGCCGTTCGATCATGCGGCCGGAGCGGGAGATCCCGTCGACAGGAGCGTCACCTTCCCGGCCGCGGAGCTGGAGGCCCTCGCGCAGCGGCTCCGGCTCAGTCTCAACACCCTGGTGCAGGGGGCCTGGGCGCTGCTCCTGTCGCGCTACTCCCAGGCCATGGACGTGGTCTTCGGCGCCGTGGTCTCCGGCCGGCCGGCCGAGCTGCCCGGCGTCGAGTCGATCGTGGGCCTGTTCATCAACACGGTGCCCGTGCGCGCGAAAATCCCGGAGGATGAGCCTGCGTCCGCCTGGCTGGCGCGGTTCCAGGCGGAGCAGGTCGGCCTGCGCCAGTACCAGTGGACGCCGCTCTCCCGCGTGCAGGCGCTCTCGGAGGTCCCGCCGGGCGAGCCGCTCTTCGCGAGCCTCCTCGCGTTCGAGAACTACCCCATCGATCCTTCCGTCTCCGGCCATCTCGGCGAGCTGCGGATCGTCGACGCCGAGCTCGACGAGCGCACCAACTATCCGCTCGGGCTGACCGTCGTGGCACGCGGCGGGGACCTCTCCCTGCGCCTGAGCGCCCATCCCCGCTTCGAGCCGGCCACGGCGGAGCGGCTGCTGGCCCACCTGGGGAACCTCCTGCAGGCCCTCGCCGCCGATCCCGAAAGGCCGCCGCGCGATCTGCCCATGTTCTCCGAGGGCGAGCTCCGGCAGGCGCTGGCCGACTGGAACCACACGGCCGGGCAGGTCCCCGATCGGACCCTGCCGGAACGCTTCGCTGCCCAGGCTGCCAGGACGCCGGACGCGGTCGCCGTCATCGCAGGCAAGGAGAAGCTCACCTACGGCGAGATCGACCGCCGCTCGGACGAGCTCGCGAGACGCCTCGACGTAGAGCCCGACTCGCGGGTGGCGCTCCTCCTGGGCCGCACACCGGACGTGCCCGTCGCCGTCCTCGCCGCGTGGAAGGCCGGGGCCGCCTACATTCCGCTGGACCCGGAATGGCCCGCCGAGCGTCTGAGGACCGTGCTCGCCGACGCCGAGCCCGCGCTCTTGGTTCATCGCGGCCCCTTGCCGGTTTCCCTGGACGTGACCGCTCTGGACCTGGCGGAGCCGGGCGCGCCCGGGGACGGAGAGCTTCCGGGCTTCCACCCGGACCGGCTCGCCTACCTGATCTACACCTCGGGGAC
>JBJMGZ010000804.1:0-14603 GCA_045807605.1 Thermoanaerobaculia bacterium
GCCGGTCCGTTTCTTCCTCCGCCACGAGGTGGTGGACGCGTTCGGGGACGAGCAGAGGACGCTCCTGGAAGAGACTCCCTTGGAGCGCACCGAGCGTCCGGGAGACTGGGGCGCCGTCGATGCCCGGGGCCTGTGGATCGAGGGGGAGGAGAGGGACCGGCTGCCCACGCTCCTGGTGGCCTTCCTGGAGCGCGAGAGGCAGCGCCGGCAGCGGGCCGAAAAGCCGGAAGCCCGGCCCGCGCCGGCCGCCCGGGCCCTCTCGCCGGAGGCCGGGGGAACGCCCATCTACTCCCTCGGCCTGCTGGGCAGCCCGTTCGCCCGGCGGCGCGATCCGGACGGCACGGAGGTGGAGCTGGACTGCCGGCTCAAGCGCGCCTTCCAGGTCCTCGCCTACCTCGCCTCGTCCCCGGGCCTGGAGGCCGGCCGCGAGGAGCTGATGGAGGCGGTCTGGCCCACCGAGGGGGAGCGCACCATCGACCGCAACTTCCACCCCACGCTCTCCCACCTGCGCCGCGCCCTGGAGGCCGGCCGCAAGGACGACGCGCCGCCGCTGCTCTTCCGCAAGGGGATCTACCGTCTCAACCCGGACCTCGTCTGGGAGATCGACGCCCTGGAATTCGAGCGCCTCGTCGACGAGGGCAGGGCGCGGCTCGAGCGCGGCGATCCTGCGGGGGCTGCGGGAGCCGCCCAGAGCTGGGAGAGCGCCTGGCGCCTCCATCGCGGCCCGTTCCTCCAGGGGCACTACGAGGCCTGGGTGGAGGAGCGCCGGGAGAGATACCAGCGGCTCTACCTGGAGCTGCTGCGCGAGCTCGGCGACCTCTATCTCAAGCTGGAGAGGCCCGCGGAGGCCATGGACGCCTACCGCTCGGTGCTGCTCGAAGACCCCCTCCAGGAGCGCGTCCATCTCGCGGTGATGCGGCTCTACGCGAACCAGGGCCGCCGCGACCTGGTACGCAAGCAGTACGACCGGCTCTGCACCCTGCTGCTCGAGGAGCTGGGGGTCGAGCCCATGCCGCAGACCACGCGCGAATACCACCGGCTCATGGAGTAAACCCGATACGCGCCAGCTTATCGATGGTTCGTCCCTTCCCTGTAGAGACGCCCCGCGGGGCGTCTCTGCAGCGGCGACATCTTTCCGAAGACCACAGGCGGGCAGCGGTTTCTCGGGCGGCCTTGCGTTCGGAGGAGACGCCCCGCGGGGCGTCTCTACAGTGGGGGGCCAGGCAGTGGGCATTAACGTCCATCCCTTGTACCTCCCCTCCCCATCTGTTAGCTTCCGCGCCGCATGAAGCCCTCACCCCTGCGCGCCGTCTGCCTCGGCGGCTTCCTCTACGGAGCGGTCGTGTACGGGCTCGTCCTGTCGCTGATCCACGTCGCGCACAACCACCTGGCCTCGGCGCGCGGCGCGCTGGTGGCGTGCCTGTTCTTCGCCCTGCTCTACGGGCTGAGCGCCCTGCCGGCCTTCCTCGCCGGTTACGGGCTGGCGCGCCTCCGGAAGAGAGAGACGTTGGAGAGGGGCGCCTGGTTCGGCCTGCTGCTCTACAACCTGGGCTTCTGGGAGCTGTTCTGGCTGCACGGCCTGACCTACGACCAGTACCCCTTCGGCCACCTCGATGGGGCGGGCGGCATGGTCGCCTTCGTGGCCGTGCTCGCGGCCCTCATCGCCCTGGGCGTGACCGCCGTCTCCTGGCTGCTGTTCCGGCTCTGCGCGGGCCTCTGGCGCCGCGGCTGGCTGCCGCGGGCCGCGATCGGCGCCTTCCTGCTCGGTCTGGTCCTCCACGCCGCTGCTCCGCTCTGGGCGGGCAGGCCCTGGAGCGCCGAGCCGGCCCGGGCGGCCTCCGCCGAGACGCCCTCGCCGAAGATCCCCGTCCAGGAGACCGGGCTCAAGGTGGCGCTGGTCGGCCTGGACGGCGCCGACTGGCGGGTCCTGCGCCCCATGATCGGCCGCGGCGAGCTGCCGGCCTTCGCCGGGATGCTGAAGAACGGCTCGACCGCCACCCTCGCCACCTTCCCGGACTCGAACTCGGCGGTCATCTGGACCTCCATCTACACCGGCGCCCTGCCCGACCGTCACGGCGTGCTCGACTTCTTCCGCATCCCCCTGCCCGGCATGGGCGCCGAGGGGCTGTACCCCGTCCACCGGACCTTCTTCAAGGAGCTGTCCGGGATCCTTGCCAAGCCTGGGCTGGCCCGGCCGCGCATGATCAACCGGTACTCGGTCCATGCCCTGCCGATCTGGGAGATCGCCGATCACGAGGGGATGACGATCGGGATCGTGGACGGCTACTACTACTCGTTCCCGGCCATCGTCCCGTCCCGGCCGGAGAGCTTCATGCTCTCCTACGGCCTGGACGGCTATGCCCAGGACCCCGGCGGCAAGAAGATGGAGGAAGTGGAGCTGTTCGCCCAGCCTGCGAGCCTGTTCCGCGAGCTGCGGCCGCTGCTCGACCTGCCCGACTTCGAGTGGCAGTCGGCCGCGGCGCTCCGGCTCCTGGGCGAAAGGCCGCAGCCGAAGCTGCTCAACGTCTACACCCACGAGCCCGACACGGTCCAGCACCTGTTCTGGAAGTGGTACCAGCCGCAATACTTCCTCGGGGTGAGGGAGGACGACATCCGCGAGAAGGGGGACCGCATCCCCGCCATGCAGCGCGGCTTCGACGCCTTCCTGGGCAAGCTCCAGCGGAAGCTGGAGCCGGACACGGTGCTGATCGTGGCCTCGGACCATGGGCACGCCCCGACGATCCTGCACCAGGACTTCTACACCCAGCACCGCCACGGCCCGCCGGGGATCCTCCTGATGCAGGGCGGGCCGGTGAAGCCCGGAACCGTGATCCAGGGGGCGCACATCCTCGACATCTACCCGACGATGCTCTACCTGCTGGGGCTGCCCGTGCCCGAGGATGCCGCGGGCAAGGTCCTGCTCGACGCGCTCGACCCGGAGTTCGTGCGCCGCCATCCCGTGCGCACGATCCCGACCTACGAGGTGCTGGGCCCGGCGAAAGGGCTCCCGGGCGGGCGCCGCGAGAGCGGGCAGGACCAGCGCGAGCTCAAGAAGCTCAAGGCCCTCGGCTACCTCTTCTGAGCCGCGATAGAATTTCCAAGGAGATGCCATGAGCAGCAAGCACGACATGCCGGTGGTGATCCTCTGCGGCGGCCAGGGGACGCGCCTCCGCGAGGAGACCGAGTACCGGCCCAAGCCGATGGTCGAGATCGGCACGCGGCCGATCCTCTGGCACATCATGAAGATCTACGGCGCCTACGGCCTCGACCGCTTCGTGCTCTGCCTCGGCTACAAGGGATGGGAGATCAAGCAGTACTTCCTGCGCTACCGCGAAATGCTCTGCGATTTCACGCTCTCCATGGACGGCACGCAGCCGATCGAGCTCCACAACCGCGACGGCTACGAGCCCTGGCGGGTCACCTGCGCCGAGACCGGACCGGACACCGCCACGGGCGCGCGCCTCTGGCTCGTGCGCGACTACATCGACGCTCCGACCTTCTGCTTCACCTACGGCGACGCGGTGGGAAACGTGGACATCGACGCCCTGCTCGACTTCCACCGCTCCCAGGGGCGGATCGCGACCGTGACCGGCGTCCATCCGACCTCGCGCTACGGCGAGATGCACGTCGACGGCGGCAAGGTGGTCGAGTTCGCCGAGAAGCCGGTCGCGGAGGGCGTGGTGAGCGGCGGCTTCTTCGTCTTCCAGCGCGAGGTCTTCGATTATCTCGACGACGATCCGCAGCTCTTCCTGGAGCAGCAGCCGCTGCGCAAGCTGGCGCGCGACGGCCAGCTCTCGGTCTACCTGCACGAAGGCTTCTGGCATCCCATGGATACCTACCGCGATTATCTCCACCTGAACAATCTGTGGAAGCAGGGGGACACGCCCTGGAAGATCTGGTAATTCCCTGTAGATCCTGCGGCGCGCCGCTCTGCCACGTCTTCGTGGACCTCGGCGTGCAGCCGCTCGCGAATTCCTACCTGGAACCGGAAGACCTGCGCCGGCCCGAGACGTTCTATCCGCTCTGCGTCTACGTCTGCGGCGAGTGCTTCCTCGTGCAGCTCCCCGAGGAGGAGCGGCCGGACGCGATCTTCAGCGATTATGCTTACTTCTCCTCCTACTCGGAGAGCTGGCTGCGCCACGCCCGGATCTACGCCGAGGCCATGATCGAGCGCTTCGGGCTCGGGCCCGACCAGAAAGTGATCGAAATCGCGAGCAACGACGGCTATCTCCTGCGCTGGTTCCAGGACCGCGGCATCCCGGTCCTCGGCGTCGAGCCGGCGCGCAACGTGGCCGAGGCCGCGGAGGCCGCGGGCATCCCGACGCTGGTGCGCTTCTTCGGCAGCATGACCGCCCGGGAGCTGGCCGGGCAGGCCGATCTCCTGGTGGGCAACAACGTGCTCGCCCACGTGCCGGACCTCAACGATTTCGTCCAGGGCTTGAAGATCGCGCTCGCGCCGGAAGGCGTGCTCACCATGGAGTTTCCGCACCTCCTGCGGCTCATGGACGAGGACCAGTTCGACACCATCTATCACGAGCACTACTCCTATTTTTCCTTCCTCTCGGTGCAAAAGGTTTTCGCCGCCCATGGGCTGACCCTTTTCGACGTGCAGGAGCTGCCCACCCATGGCGGCTCGCTCCGCATCTTCGCCCGCCACGGCGAAGACCATTCCAAGCCGGTCCACGACAGGGTGGCCGACCTGCTCGCCCGCGAGAGGATCGCCGGCCTCGGCCGGCTCGACGCCTACCCGTCCTTCTCCCAAAGAGTGCAGCGGGTCAAGCGCGGCCTGCTCCGGTTCCTGATCCAGGCCAAAGAGGAAGGGAAATCCGTCGTGGGCTACGGCGCGCCGGCCAAGGGCAACACGCTCCTCAACTACTGCGGCGTGCGCACCGACCTGCTCGACTACACCGTCGATCTGAGCCCCCACAAGCAGGGGCGGTATCTGCCGGGCACGCGCATCCCGATCCACGCGCCGGAGCGCATCCGCGAGACGCGGCCCGACTACGTGCTCATCCTGCCCTGGAACCTCAAGGAGGAGATCTCGGCGCAGATGTCGGACGTCCGTTCCTGGGGCGGCCGGTTCGTGGTGGCGGTCCCGGAGGTGCGGGTGCTCGAATGATCTTCAAGGAGACGCCGCTCGCGGGCGCCTACGTCCTGGAGCCGGAGCGCTTCGCGGACGACCGCGGCTTCTTCGCCCGCACGTACGACCGCGACGAGCTCGAAGCGCATGGCCTCGACCCCGAGGTGGTCCAGTGCAGCATCTCCTACAACCACCGCCGGGGCACCCTGCGCGGCCTCCACTTCCAGGCGCCGCCCCATGAGGAAATCAAGCTCGTGCGCTGCACCCGCGGCCGCATCTGGGACGTGATCGTGGACCTGCGCTCCGGACGGCACTTCGCCTTGATTCTTTCGGCGGAAGAGGGCAATGCCCTCTACGTCCCCAAGGGCATGGCCCACGGCTTCATCACCCTCGAGGATGCGGCCGAGGTCTTCTATCAAATTTCCGAGCGCTACTCGCCCGAGCACTCCCGCGGCTACCGTTGGGACGATCCCACCTTCGCGATCCCCTGGCCCGAGCCGGTCGCCGTGATGGCCGACAAGGACCGCAACCTCCCCTTCTTCCTATGACTTCGCACACCGACCTTGGCGAACAGATGATCCGCTTCATCGCGGACCTCTATCCCATCTGCCGCAGCATCACCGGCGACGGCGTGCGCCGGACGCTCGCGAAAGTGGGGGAGCGCATCCCGCTGCAGGTCCACGAAGTCCCGAGCGGCACGCAGGTCTTCGACTGGACCGTGCCGAAGGAGTGGAACATCCGCGACGCCTGGATCAAGGACCCGCGGGGCCGCAAGGTGGTGGACTTCCAGCACCTGAACCTGCACGTCCTCAACTACAGCGTGCCGGTGCACAAAAAGGTTTCCTTGGCGGAGCTCAAGGAGCACCTGTTCACCCTGCCCGACCAGCCCGGGCTCGTGCCGTACCGCACCTCCTATTACAAGGAGGCCTGGGGCTTCTGCATGGCCCATCACCAGTGGATGGGCCTGGAGGAGGGCGAGCACGAGGTCTGCATCGACTCCACCCTGGAGGATGGCTCGCTCACCTACGGCGAGTGCTTCCTCCAAGGGGAGACGGAGCGGGAGGTGCTGATCTCCTGCCACGTCTGCCACCCTTCTCTCTGCAACGACAACCTTTCCGGCCTGGCGGTCTGCACCTTCCTCGCCGGGGAGCTGGCGCAAGCGCCGCGGCGGCTGTCCTACCGCTTCGTCTTCATCCCCGGCACGATCGGCTCGATCACCTGGCTGGCGCGCCACGATTCAAGCCGGATGATCACGCGAATCATCGCCGGCCTGGTCGCCGCGAACCTGGGCGATGCCGGCCGCTTCCATTACAAGAAGACCCGTCAGGGAGACGCGGAGATCGACCGCGCCGTGCTCCAGGTCCTGCGGGATCAGGACCACGAGGTGGAGGACTTCGTCCCCTTCGGCTACGACGAGCGCCAGTACAACTCGCCCGGCTTCAACCTGCCGGTGGGCGCGCTCACCCGCACGCCCTATGGCCGCTACCCCGAGTACCACACCTCGGCGGACAACCTCGACCTGATCGAAGCCGGGAGCCTGGAAGGCTCGCTGCGGACGTATCGATCGGTGATGAACGTCCTCGAAGGCAACCGGCGCTATCTGAACCTCAACCCCAACTGCGAGCCGCAGCTCGGCCGCCGCGGGCTCTACCGGACGATCGGCGGCGACAGTACCGAGCGGGGTGGCCGCCAGCGCGAGCTCGCCCTGCTCTGGGTGCTCAACCTCTCGGACGGCGAGCACGGCCTCCTCGACATCGCCGAGAGGTCGGGCATGCCCTTCGAGGCGATCCGGGCCGCCGCCGACGCGCTGCTGGAGGTCGAGCTGCTCCGGGAGCTGCCATGAAAGACCAGGTCGCGACCTATAATCGAAGTGCGTCGAGGCTGACGCATCTTACAGGAGGTCATCGATGACCCGGGTCCAGGTGGAATTCGACTCCGACATCTTTACGACCCTGCGGCGATCTCCGGAGGAGGTTGCCCGGGAGATGCGCCTGGCGTCTGCGGTCGTCTGGTACGCGCAAGGCCGGCTTTCCCAAAGCCGCGCGGCGGAGCTGGCGGGAGTGAGCCGGGCCGAGCTCCTCGACACCCTGGCGGAGAGCGGCGTTTCGGCCTCCCAGGAGACGTTGGAGGATCTCGACGAGGCCCTGGCGCGTGGATAAGGTCCTGGTCGTCAACGCCTCTCCCCTGATTTTCCTCGCCCGCATCGACCGTCTCGATCTTCTCGCCTCCCTCGCGAAGCTCCTCGTCGTACCCGAGGCCGTGCTCCGCGAGATCGAAGCGGGTTCTGACCGCGACCGGACCGCCGAGCAGCTCAAAGCCGACTCTTCGATCCTTCGGGTCGATGACCTGCCGGTTCCGGATCGGATCCGTCTTTGGGACCTGGGAGCCGGGGAGTCCCAGGTCCTGGCCCATGGGCTGGAACGGCCCGGATCGGAGGTTGTCCTGGATGATCTGGCGGCGCGCCGCTGTGCACTTGGTCTGGGCCTCCCTATGGTAGGCACTCTAGGCGTGGTCATTCTCTGCCGCCGCCGCGGCCTGATCCCTGCGGCACGTCCTGTTGTCGAGGCGCTGGTCGGCGCAGGCCTGCGCCTGGCTCCGGCTCTTGTGGACGGAGCACTGGCAAGAGTAGGGGAGTGACCTTGAAGGATCGAATCGCCCTGTCAAACACCACGGTCCTCTCCAATTTCGCCGCAAGCGACTCTCTTCACAGGCTCCATGAGCTGTTCGAAGAGGTGTTCCTGCCGACCGAGGTGTACTGCCAAGGGAGCCCCCGGGCTCAGGATTCGCCCTTGACGCGCGTGTCGGTGGCGATCCAGTTCACTTCCCAGGTCTTGCCTCCGTCGTCCGAGAATGCCTGTTCGAACCGCGCCGAATCGGGCGTGACGTCCGAGATGACGAAGCGCACGAAGATGGCTCGCCCGTCGAGGGTCTCCTGAGCGAAGAACTCGCCGCGCCCGTTCTTGAACTCGCCGATCGAGGGTGGGGTCAGAACGCCGCCGGCGCTGTTGGCGAAATTGAGGCTCCACTGGCGGGATTC
Organism: Thermoanaerobaculia bacterium; assembly: GCA_045807605.1. Classification (GTDB taxonomy): domain Bacteria; phylum Acidobacteriota; class Thermoanaerobaculia; order Multivoradales; family UBA5704; genus DATMER01. The sequence goes on from JBJMGZ010000804.1 coordinate 8,118, forward strand.
GGGATTGTAGAGGCGCAGGCTCAGACCCTGGAGGCGGCCCGCCGGACCCTGCACGTCCAGCTCCACGAGATTGGCGCGGCCGTTCCAGACCTTGCGCACCACGGTCGTGCCCTCGTATTCGACCAATGTCGTGGAACCGGTCAGGGGACGCTCGAGCCGGGACAAGCGAGTCTTCCAGGTGCCGATCTCGAAGTCGAAATCGTGCTGGCCGTCCCGTTCGGCGGCGGCCTGTCCGGAAAGCGGCTGCAAGAGGAGCAGGCCGACCACGAAGAGACGAGCGCGATGGTGCAGGAGAGTGCTCATGGTTGCCTCCTCTGGAAATCGATCACCCAATGCAGCCGCCACGTCGTCCCGCCGTCGGAGGACCGGGCGCTCTCCCAGTGCGCGGAATCCCGCGTGATGTCCGACCACGTGAGGCGCGATCGAACCGGGTTGCCGTCCGCGCCGGTCCACTCGCCGAGGAGGTCGATCTTGCCGTCTCGAAAGACGCCGCTCCACAGGTGAAAGTGGCCCGGCTCGAGGTTGTCGGTCCAGGTGTGATCCCACATGCGCGTCTCGCGGTTGAAGGCGCGCAGGCCGAGGCCTTTGACGGCGCCGCCGTGGTAGATCCCCTCGAAGCGCTCGAGCAGGACCTGCCCGTCCAACGTCCATGAAGCCGTCAGGCTGCCCGGCGCCTCCACCCACCCCTCCTGCGAGGGAACGCGACAGACCGCGTCCCACTCTCCTGCCAGGAAATCGAACTGGCGCTCCGCGTCCATGCTCCTCCTCCTCCTGGTACCGGCGCGTTTCGCACCGGCCGGCCCTGACGGCGGAGTGTGCCGCGAAAGGAGGTCGGCGCCAATAGCCATCTTCCTGCGAATCGGCATGGCCATTATCATCGGGGCGTGAAGAAGGCGCCGCCCGTGATCTTCCCGATCGTCGCAGTCGACCGAACGTCGCCGGTGCCGCTCTACCGGCAGCTCTACGACGGTTTTCGCGAGGCCATCCTCGAACGCCGGTTGCGGGCGGGCCAGCGCATCCCTTCGACCCGGTCGCTCGCGGCCGAGCTGCAGGTCTCCCGCCTGCCTCTCCTCAACGCGTTCGATCAACTGGTCGCCGAGGGCTATCTCGAAAGCCGGGTCGGCGCGGGGACCTTCGTCGCGGACTGCCACTCCGGCGCGTCCGGGCCGCCGGAGCCGGCGAAGCAGCGGAGCGCGGCGGCTCGCGGGGGGGTGCGCACCGTCTCGCGCGAAACCGACTTCCTTCTGCGGATGGAGACGGACCCCTGGCTCCGAGGCGGGGGGGCGTTTCGCGTCAGCCAGCCCGCCCTGGACCATTTCCCTTCCAGGATCTGGTCGAGGCTCGTCGGCCGCCACGGCCGCAAGGCGCACGGGGCTCGCGCGATGCGCTATGACGATCCCATGGGTCATCGGCCCTTGCGTGAAGCCGTGGCCGCCTACCTGCGGACGGCGAGAGCGGTGCGCTGCGAAGCGGACCAGGTCATGGTGGTCAGCGGTTCGCAGCAGGCCTTGAGCCTCGCCGCCCGGGTCCTCCTCGATCCCGGCAGCCCGGTGTGGGTCGAGGAGCCGGGCTACGGCGGAGCCCGGGACGTCTTCCGGCTCCGGGGGGCGCGGCTCGTTCCGGTGCCGGTCGACGAGCAGGGGTTGAGCGTGGCCGCCGGGATCGAGCGCTGCCGGGAGGCGCGCGCCGCGTACGTCACGCCCTCCCACCAATACCCGCTCGGCATGACGATGAGCGCCTCCCGCCGCTTGCAGCTCCTGGACTGGGCGCGGCGCAACAGCTCCTGGATTCTCGAGGACGATTACGACAGCGAGTACCGCTACGAGGGTGTTCCGCTCGCTTCCCTGCAGGGGCTCGATCGGGATTCCCGGGTCTTCTACATCGGCAGCTTCAGCAAGGTCCTCTTCCCGGCGTTACGGCTCGGATATATCGTCATTCCAGCCGACCTCGTGGCGCGTTTCGCCGCGGTCCGGGACGCCACCGACATCTTTCCGCCGGCGTTCGAGCAGGCCGTCCTCGCCGACTTCCTCCGCGAGGGTCACTTCGCGCGCCACCTGCGCAGGATGCGCGCCCTCTATCGCGAGCGGCGCGCCATCCTTGCCGGTGCGATCGAGGAGGAGCTCGGCGGCGCGCTGAACGTGCTCGGGGGCGAGGCGGGCCTGCACCTGGTGGCGACGCTGTCGCGAGGGACCGGAGATCGCGACGTCGCCGTCCGTGCCGCCGCGCAAGGGCTCTGGGCGATGCCGCTCTCGTCCTGCTATCTCGAAAAGGCCTCCCGGGAGGGCTTCGTCCTCGGCTTCGGCGGCACGGGGGCTGCCGAGATCCTCGACGGCGTCCGCCGCCTCCGGAATGTCCTCGCGACCCAGGAGATCGGCGGTGGGTAAGCCGCTCGATCCAGTGCACTCGAAGTCTCCTCGGGTCCGCCAGGAATCAAGTCAGGCGCGCTTGACGAGCTCCAAGGCTCGCTGAAAGCCTGGGAGCCTTCCGGGGAGAGGGTCAGTGCAGCGTGCCGGTCTTCCGCAGCCGATCGATTTCCGCTCGCAGGCGGGCGACCTCGGCCTCGGCGGCCTTGCGGGCTTCGACCTCGGCCTTCGCCTGCTCTTCCGCCGCCTTGCGGGCCTGGGCCTCGGCCTTCGCCTTCTCCTCGATCTCCCGCCGGGTCGGCAGCGGCCGGCCCGAGGGGTGCTCGAACATCAGAACACGGCGTCCGTCCGGGGAGGCCTGGAACCAGAGGCCGGTCGTTTCGGACAGCAGGCGGCCCTCCTCGTCCGGCTCGATCGGCTCGTATCCGGAGGGACCCAGCCGGTAACCGAGGAGCCGGAAACGACGGTCGCGGAGCTGGGAATCCACGATCAGGTACTCCGGGATGCCGACGCGCCGGTAGAGAACCACCTTGTCCTCCAGGTCGGTCTTGCGGATGCGGGAGGACAGGGGCGAGACGATCTCGATGACCAGGCAGGGACGGACGCCTTCGGCGATGACGTCGAAGCTCTCCCGATCGGCCTCCGCGTCGCGCACTCCGCGGATCACCGAGACGTCGGGCGACGGCTGCGACAGACCCGGACCGAAGAGGTGCTTGAGATCGCCGGTCACCAGCACGTCCGGAGCCGGACGGAAGAAATCTTCCAGCCGGTCGACGATCTCGCGCGCGGTGTTGAAATGGCGGCTGCCCTGGGTCATGTGGTCGCCGACTTGCGGATTCAGGAACAGCTCGGGAGTCAGCGGCATCTCGACCAGCTCCATCCGGCCGCCGGGACCTTCGACCCAGCGCTCCAAGGTGATCCCCGGCTCCTCGTCGAGGAGCTCCGGCGCCCTCTGCTTGCGGACAGGCTCGGCCATGGTCCCGAGTATAGTCAGACTCCCGATATCCGTCAAAGATATCGCGGAGGCAGGTCAAAAGGAAGGGGGAAGATGCGGAAAGGCATCCCGGGGGTATGGGGTCCGGCGCTTCGGACCTGGTCCGGAACCCTGGAGCCTGGCCAACCCGATCTGAAGCGCCTTCTGCCCGCCGCCTGAACCGAGCGCCTCTCGCCGGCAGGTCCGCGCCGGCTGGAGCTTCCCCTCAGGCAGGAGAAGGCGGTACCCCGCCGTGCCGAGGTTCATGGCGCCTTCCGAAAGGTTCTCGGGACCGCCTTTGCAGGACTTCAGCGCGGCTCTGAGGTACTTGGGAGCCGCGCCCAAGTCCTTCAGAATGACTCTGAAGTAGCTCACCGCGACTCTCAGCTACCTCACCGTGACTCTCAGCTACCTGGACGTCGCGCTGAAGTCCTTCAGAACGACTCTGAAGTAGCTCACCGTGGCTCTCAAGTACCTCATCGTGACCCTCAGCTACCTGGGCGCCGCGCCGAAGTCCTTCAGAATGACCGTGAAGTAGCTCACCGCGACCCTCAAGTACCTCATCGTGACCCTCGACTACCTGGACGTCGCGCCGAAGTCCTTCAGAACGCCTCGGAGGTAGCTCACCGCGACCCTCAAGTACCTCACCGTGACGATCAACTACCTGGACGCCGGGCTGAAGTCGTTCAGAACGCCTCGGAGGTAGCTCACCGCGGCTCTCAAGTACCTCGCCGTGACTCTCGACTACCTGGACGCCGCGTTGAAGTCCTTCAGAACGACTCTGAGGTAGCTGACCGTGGCTCTCAAGTACCTCGCCGTGACTCTCAACTATCTGGATTCGCCTGGCGCGCGGCTACCTGCTGTGCTTTCCGTGGCCGGCGACAGTCACGCAACCATGACCAGAGCGACGAGCTGCAAGGTCGCCACGGTTGCGAAGTCGCTCGCGACGACGAGACCGATGGCGGCGAGGAGAAGGCTCATCAGCAGGCCGGGAAGGAGCCCGCGACCATTCAGGAAGGGCTTCATCCCCGCTCCACCGCCCTCCGTGTCCGCTCCAGGGACGACGCGACCTCCTGGAGCAGCCCGAGCGTGACCTGCTCGGCCTCGGCCGCCTTCTGGAAGAGGAGGAACGCGGCCAGCGCCTTCTTGTGGTCGTCCCGCGACTCGAACACGGGGATCATCTCCGCCGCCAGCCGCTTCAGCTCGCCGGTGTCGCCCCGCTCCAGGAGGATCATGGCGAGATCGAGCGAGACCAGGGCGGCATCGAGGCCCAGTTCCAGCCCGATCAGGTCGTCCCGCACCTCCCGGAACGCGGCCTCCGCCTCGTCCGCCCGCCCCAGGTCCCGGAGGATCTTCCCCTCCAGCCAGCGCAGGCGCACCAGGTGGGACGGCTCACCCAGCTCCAGATAAAAACCGCGGGTCTCGCTCAGGACCCGAAGCGCCTCCTCGTGCCGGCCGCTTCCCTTCAGGCAGTTGATGAGGTTGTGCCGCGCCATGACCAGGACGCGGGGCTCCTCGGAGCCGTTGATCTGCGCGAGCCCTCGCTGGAGCAGTCGGGCTGCTTCCGTGTGCCGGTTTGCATAGCTCAGGGCGGTGCCCTTCTTGATGAGGGACCTGCCTTCGCGGTGACGGTCTCGAGCGTCTCGGTAGACCTGGATGGCCGGGTCGAGGAGCGAGGCTGCCTCCTCATAGCGGCCTTGGGCAACGCGAAGTGACGCCTTGAATCCCAGGATCTCGGCTCCGGTGTAGGCGTCCTCGCCGGCTTGCCGATGATGGTCGTCGGCGGTCCGGAACGCCTCCTCCGCGCGCCGCAGGTCGGAGGTGACACGCAAGGCGTTTGCGAGGTGAGCCCATGACCGCGCTCGGGCATCCTCCACGAGAGCCTCTCCATAATGGTCTCTGTCGAGCCGGTCGGAAACGACGACCGCCAACTCGGACAGCTCGACGGCCGCGGCCGGGTCGGTGAACCATGCCTCCCGGCTCCTCGCCAGAAGAAGCTCGCAGAGCATGAGGGCGCGGACCCGGGGCTGCTCCTGGACCAATCGCGTGCGGTCGGGCGCCGACTCCGTCAGGAGCTCGCCGAGCAGAGCCGCGGCATGGTCGATCTCCTGGAGAATGCCCGCGGCTTTCTCGACGATGCGGCCGGTGCCCAGCCGGATGGCTTCCCCATACTCGCCGAGGCTCTCCTGTGCGCTCCTTTTCTCCGGCCGGGGCGGGTCCTCGGGGTCGCGGCGGCGGTCACTCATGCTCGGGCTCCTTTCGCGGATTCGTGGAAAGCTTGGGCAGTTCTCCTGCGATCGCCTGAAGCAACCAGCGCTCGCGGTCGCCAACCCGGTTCCAGCGGTAGGCGAGCTCGCGCAGCGCCGTCTCCAGCCGAGCCGCCGCGGCGGCATCGGAGAGGCCGTGGGCGCGGAATCGCCGGGCGATCTCAGGGCCGAGCTTCTCCATCAGCCGGTTGATCTCCTCAGGCGTCGGACGATCGGAGGATGCCATATCGATATCGTTCTGAAGAGAAGATCGTTCCCTCCCCCACAAGTATAGTTGCCGCAGGCCGTGTTTTCGCGGGCGACTTTTCTGAAGAAAGAAAGGCGGGGCCGCCCGAGAGATCGGATGGCCCCTTTCCGGCTTTAGCCATCCGGATCAACGAGCCATCCTGTATCGGTACCAGGATCAGGGGGAACGTTGTCACCGTCGGGCTCATTGAGCCGACTGGTGTCACTCTGGTCGAAGGCCGCCATCGGCCGCCAGTCGATCGGGAGCGACTGGACGAGGGCCGTCCAGAGCCGGATCAGGGAGAAGACCGGCTCGGCCGGCCGGCCCGAGGGGATCTCCCGGGCCGCCGCCATGCCCGGAAGGAGGAGGGTCACGGCAAGGACGATCCCCGCCGCGCAACGAAGGGTGCTGCGAGCCATGAGCATCTACCCTTTCCGGCGGGTCAGCAGAGACCGGGGAGGGCCGTCCGTGCCCGCCTTGTGTAGGGATAGGGTAGGGGAAAGTTGCATTGACTCCCCCGGCAACGGATGCTAACCTGCCTTAACTGAAGCAGTGAAACGGCTTGCCGGATCGCATCTCCTGGTGAAGAGGCGGTCGCAAAGCCCTCACCGGGAAGACGGGAGCTCCTGAGCCGCATGACCAACGACGCCTTCAAAG
>JBJMGZ010000805.1:0-2704 GCA_045807605.1 Thermoanaerobaculia bacterium
GTCGAGCCGGGAGGAGCTCGACCGCCGCTTCGACTTCCGCGGGCTGATCGGCCGCGATCCCCGGTTCCTCAAGATCCTCGAGCTGATCGGCCGGGTGGCGCCCACGGACGCGTCGGTGCTGATCACGGGCGAGAGCGGCACGGGCAAGGAGCTGGTGGCCGAGGCCCTGCACCGCAACAGCCGGCGCCAGGGCGGACCGTTCGTCAAGGTGAACCTGGGCGGGATTTCCTCGACGCTCTTCGAAAGCGAGATGTTCGGCCACGTGAAGGGCGCGTTCACCGACGCCCGGACCGACCGCAAGGGGCGCTTCGAGATGGCCAACGCCGGCACGATCTTTCTCGACGAGATCGGCGAGATCGATCCCAGCGCGCAGGTGAAGCTGCTGCGCGTGCTCCAGGACCGCTCCTACGAGGTGCTTGGGTCGAGCATCACGCGCACCGTGGACGTGCGGGTGATCGCGGCCACCAACCGGGACCTCGGCGAGCAGGTGGCCAAGGGGCAGTTCCGGGAGGATCTCCTCTACCGGCTGAACCTGATCGCGATCCGCCTGCCGCCGCTGCGCGAGCGGCGGGGGGACATCCCCGTCCTGGCCCGCCATTTCCTCGACGCGTCCTCCCAGGTGTATCGGCGGGGGGCCGAGGTTGTCATTTCCGACAAGGCTCTCGCCTGGTTGCAGGGTCAGAGCTGGCCGGGGAACATCCGTCAGCTCAAGCAGACCCTGGAGCGTGCCGCGTTGGTGCTGGACGGCGACGTGCTGGAGGTGGGGGATCTGCTCGCCCTCTCCGACCTGGAGTCCCGCGCCGCCCGCGATCCGAACGCCCTCCCCCGCCCGGGCAGCATGACGCTCGACGAGATCGAGAAGGCCATGATCGTCAAGTGCCTGCGGCACTACGAGGGGAACGTGACCCGGGTGGCGGAAGCGCTCGGGCTCTCCCGCGCGGCGCTCTACCGAAGATTCGAGAAGTATGGGCTTGAGCCGTGAGACCTCACCCCCTGTCCCCCTCTCCCGTCGCCCGCCAGCCCGCCGCCGGGAGAGGGGGAACGTGGCTGGGGCGGTGGAGCTTGGATGTCGAGATCGTGGTGAGCTTGCGTCCCCCCTCTCCCGGCCGGATGGGCGGGGGAACGGGAGAGGGGGACAGGGGGTGAGGTCCCTTTCCCTCCGCACCAAAATCGTCGCCTACCTGGCCCTGATCCACCTGGTCCTGGGGGTGATCTCGTTCATCGCTCTGCGCGAGAGCCGCTGGCTGCTGCTGGCGGTGGAGGCGCTTTTCGTCCTCTCGATCTTCCTGGGCACCATGCTGGTGAAGTCGTTCTTCGTCCCTTTGGACCTGATCCGCACGGGCGCGGAGCTGATGAGCGAGCGGGACTTCACCTCGCAGTTCCGCGAGGTCGGGCAGCCCGAGATGGACGCCCTGGTGCGCATCTACAACCAGATGATCGTGCGGCTGCGGGACGAGCGGCTGACGCTCCAGGAGCGCAACTACTTCCTCGACCGCCTGCTCTCCGCCTCGCCGGCCGGCGTCCTGACCCTGGACTTCGACGGCCGCGTGAGCTCGCTCAATCCCGCGGCGCGGGAGCTGCTCCGGATCCTCGACGAGGAGGCGCTCGGCCATCCCCTGTCCGGGATCGGTCCGCTGGGCGAGGCCCTGGCTGCCGTGCCGGTGGGGGAGTCGCGGGTGATCGCCCATGGTCCGCGGCGGCTCAAGGTCTCGCGCGCGGAGTTCTTCGACCGCGGCTTCCCGCGCTCCTTCCTGCTCGTCGGCGAGCTGACCGAGGAGCTGCGGGCCTCGGAGAAGGCGGCCTACGGCAAGCTCATCCGGATGATGTCGCACGAGGTCAACAACTCGGTGGGAGCGGTCTCCTCGCTCCTCGACTCCTTCCGCGGCTATGGCGCCGACCTCTCCGAGGAGGACCGGAAGGACTTCCTGGGAGCGATCGACGTGGCGGTCGCCCGCATGCAGCGCCTCGGCGCCTTCATGAACGGCTTCGCCGAGGTGGTCCGCCTGCCCGAGCCCGACCGCCGGCCCTGCGACCTCCGCCAGCTCCTCGAAGAGATTCTGCTGCTCCTCCGTCCCGAGCTGGAGCGCCGGCGCATTCGTGCCCATTGGGAGGACGATCGGGAGGCGAGCGGTCCGGTCCCCGCGGTGGACCTGGACCGCAACCAGATCGAGCAGGTGCTGGTGAACGTCCTCAAGAACGCCATGGAATCGATCGGCGAGGACGGCCGGATCGTCCTGCGGCTGGTCTCGGACGGCGAGCGCCCGGTGCTGACGATCTCGGACACGGGCTCGGGCATTTCGGAAGAGGTGAGGCCGCTCCTCTTCACCCCCTTCTTCAGCACCAAGCGCGACGGCCGGGGCCTGGGGCTCACCCTGATCCGCGAGATCCTGACCGCCCACGGCGCCGGCTTCGGCCTGGAGAACCGGCCGGAGGGCGGCGCCGAGTTCCGGGTGCGGTTCTGAGAAACACTGGCGCCTACTGGGTCGAGCCCTGAACGAAGGTGACGATCACGGACCCGTCGCTGCCGGAGCTCGTCACCGTGATGGTCGTGGACTGGGAAGATGCGGCTGCATAGCTCCCGCCACCCCCACCGCCTCCGCCCGGAAACGTATCGCCTGCGGCACCGCCCCCGCCACCGCCGCCGTAACCACCGCCCCCTCCGCCCCCTTCGCCCCCTCCGCCGTCGCGCACTTCACCTTCGCCG
>JBJMGZ010000806.1:0-10051 GCA_045807605.1 Thermoanaerobaculia bacterium
CGGCACGCCGCAGTTGAAATCCGCCGCCGGCACCGACTACGAGGCGGTCTCCACCGGGCGGATCTCCGTGACCCCGCTCCACCTGGACCTCACCTACTACCCGGGCCTCGAGAGCTTCGGCCACCTGCGCGACGAGCTGGAGCGGCTGGCCGTTCCCCCGGTCGCTCCGCCTGACAAGTGATGAACGACCCGCACGCGCACCAACGGGAGCGCATGGTCCAGTTGATCGCCTCCCGGGGGGTCAAGGACGAGCGCGTGCTGGCCGCGCTGCGCAAGGTGCCTCGCCACCTGTTCGTGAAGGACCACCTGCGCACCCAGGCGTACGGCGATCATGCTCTGCCCATCGGCGCGTCGCAGACGATCTCGCAGCCCTACATCGTGGCGAAGATGACCGAGCTGCTGGAGGTCAAGCCGGAGTCGTCGGTGCTGGAGATCGGCACCGGATCCGGCTACCAGACGGCGGTCCTGGCCCACCTGGCGCGGCGGGTCTACAGCCTGGAGCGCATCCCCGAGCTGGCGCAGCAGGCGATCCCGAGGATGCGGCAGCTCGGGCTCGACAACGTCAAGGTGCAGGTCTTCGACGGCACGGTCGGTTGGTCCGAGTGGGCGCCGTACGACCGCATCCTGGTCACCGCGGGCGCGCCCAAGGTGCCGGAGCCGCTGCTCGGGCAGCTCGCGCCGGGCGGGGTGCTGGTGGTGCCGGAGGGGCAGATCCAGTCCCAGAAGCTGGTCGTCTACCGCAAGTCGGCGCGCGGCGAGATGCGGCGGCGCGAAGGGGAGGAGGTCGCGTTCGTCCCCCTGCTCGGCCGGCACGGGTGGAAGAGTGAGCGCTGAAGAGGGCTTGGTCGGCGTGCGCTGGCGGCTGCGAGGCCGGGTGCAGGGGGTCGGCTTCCGCTGGTTCACGCGCAACGCGGCGCGGGAGCTGGGGGTCGCGGGCAAGGTGCGCAACCTGCCGGACGGCCGCGTCGAGATCGAGGCTGTAGCGCCTGCGGGGGTGCTGGAGCACTTCAAGGAGAGGGTGCTGGAGGGTCCGCCCGGTGCGCGGGTCTCCGGCCTGGACGAGGAAGCGATGCCGGTGCCCGCGGACTGGGACCGGTTCGACATCGACCGCTAGCCCGCCCGCCAAGACTGCGGGCCCGGGAGGAGAGCATGGACGATCTGAAGCAGTACATCCGCGAGGTGCCGGATTTCCCCAAGCCGGGGATCAACTTCTACGACATCACGACGCTGCTGGCACACCCGCTGGCCCTGCGCATGACGGTCGACCGCTTCGTCTGGATGTTCTCGGAGAAGCACATCGACAAGGTGATCGGCATCGAGTCCCGCGGCTTCATGTTCGGGCCGATCGTGGCCTACGACCTGAACGCCGGCTTCGTGCCGGTGCGCAAGCCGGGGAAGCTCCCCTACAAGACCATCAGCCAGTCCTACGACCTGGAGTACGGGTCGGACCGGGTGGAGATGCACGAGGATGCGATCGAGCCGGGGGAGCACGTGCTGATCGTGGACGACCTGGTGGCGACCGGCGGCACCGCGCTCGCCGCGGCCAAGCTGGTCGAGTCCTGCGGCGGCGTGGTCGCCGGCATGGGCTTCATCATCGAGCTGACGTTCCTCCCGTGCCGGGAGAAGCTGAAGGACTACAAAGTCGAGTCCCTGATCCAATATTGAGGTTGATCCCATTCCCCCTCTCCTCACCGGCCTTCGGCCGGCCTACCCCCGTGCCGGGGGAGAGGGAGAAAAACGGCTTAGGTTATAATGCGCCGGCCTGCGGCTATAGCTCAGGTGGACAGAGCAGGAGTTTCCTAAACTCTTGGTCGGGGGTTCGAGTCCTCCTAGCCGCACCAGCCCTTTGATTTTCGGCCCTGTTCCCTTTCGACAGGAATCCATTCCGGGCTTTTTTGGAGAGTTGTTCGATGAACCAGCGTCTGACCCGTCAGGACATGAAGCGCAACGAGCTCTCCACGGCTCTCGGGAAGGGCTATGACTATGCGGAGAGCCACGGGAGGTCCATCCTCATCGCGGCCGGCGCGGTGCTCGCCCTGGGCGTCCTCGCCGGGCTCTTCTACATGTACCGCGAGAGCCGCGCCGAGAAGGGCAATACGGCCCTGGCGCACGCGATCGAGGTCTACCAGGCGCCGATCGATCCGGCCGCGCCCAAGCCGGACGACCCGCTGAGCCCGACGTTCGCGGACGTCGCGGCCCGTCAGGCCAAGGCCAGGACGCTGTTCCAGGAGCTGCGCGACGAGTATGGCTCGACCGTGGCCGGCGACATCGCCGCGGTCTACCTGGCCCAGATCGCCATGGCCGAGAACCAGCCCGACCGCGCCCGCGAGCTCTGGAACGACTTCCTCGACGAGCACGGCGACCACCTGCTCGCCGGCGAGACCCGGGTCAACCTCCTGCGTCTCGACCGCAGCCAGGGCAAGGGCCAGGAGGTCGTCCAGACCCTGACCGCCATGCTCGACGAGACCGAGCCGCCGCTGCCCATGGACGTCATCCTCAACGAGCTGGCCGCCACGCAGGAGCAGCTCGGCAAGACGCAGGAGGCGGTCCAGAGCTACCAGCGGATCGTGGACGAGTTCCCGCAGTCCCCCTACGCGCGGGACGCCCGCCAGAAGATCACCGCCCTCGATCCGTCGCGCGCCCCGGAGGCCGGGGGGATGGGCGGCATGGGCAGTATCCCCGGCATGCCCGGCTTCTAGATGATCCTGCCGTACCGCATCCTGGAACGGAAACGGGCCGGGATGCGCCTCTCCGAGGAGGAGGTCCGGGAGGTGGTGCGCGGCGCCACGGACGGCTCCTGGACCGAGGGCCAGCTCGCAGCCTTCCTCATGGCCGCGGCGATCCGCGGCCTCGACGTGGACGAGACCCGCGCCCTCACCCTCGCCATGCTGGAGTCGGGCGAGCGCTGGCACCTGGCCGACGACGTGCCCGGCCTCTGCGACAAGCACTCGACCGGCGGCATCGGCGACAAGACCTCGCTCATCCTGCCCTTCCTCCTGGCGAGCTGCGGCCTGCCCATCGCCATGCTCGCCGGCCGCGGCCTCGGCCACTCCGGCGGCACCATGGACAAGCTGGAGAGCATCCCCGGGATCGATCTGGATCTGGACCGGCCGCGCTTCCTCGACCTGATCGGGCGCTGTGGCATCGCGATCGGCGGCGCCACTTCCGGCATCGCGCCGGCCGACCGCCGCCTCTACGCCCTGCGCGACGCCACGGCCACGGTCGAATCGCTGCCGCTCATCACCGGCTCGATTCTGTCGAAGAAGCTCGCCATGGGCGCCGCGGCCGTGGTCTTCGACGTCAAGGTCGGCAACGGCGCCTTCCTGCCCGACCTGGAGAGCGCCCGGACCCTGGCGCGCAGCCTGGTCGAGACCTCTCGCGGCCTCGGCACGGCCGTCTCCGCCGTGATCACCGACATGAACCAGCCGCTCGGCCGTACCTGCGGCAACGCCTCCGAGGTGCAGGAGTCGCTCGACTGCCTCGAAGGGAACGGCCCCGCCGACCTCATGGAAGTCACGTACCTCCTAGCCGAGGAGGTCTCGCGCCGGGTCGGCCGCCCGCTCGACCGCGCCGATCTGGAGGAGGCCGTCTCCTCGGGCCGTGCCCGCGAGCGTTTCGACCAATGGGCCGAGCTGCAGGGCGCCGACCCGGTCTGGCTCCAATCCCCGCGCCTGGACCTCGCCCCCGTGGAGCGCCCGCTCCGCGCCCGCAGGTCCGGACGGCTCGCCCACGTGGACACCCGCCAGATCGGGATGCTCCTGATCGAGGCCGGCGCCGGCCGCTTCCGGCCCGGCTCGAAGGTCGATCATGGCGTCTCCCTGAAGACGACCGCCCGTCTCGGCGACGAGGTGCGCGAGGGCGACGAGCTGGCGAGGATCTGGCTGCGCCGCGACGACCACGGGCTCGCCGGAAGGTTCGCGGAGTGCTTCACGGTCGGGGACGAGGGGCAGGCGCCGGAGCTGATCCTGGAGACGATCGCGCCCTGAGATATCATCCGCGGCCATGAAGGCCGCCATCCTCGCCGTGGGCTCCGAGCTTCTCGGGACCGACCGCCTGGACACCAACTCCCTCCGGCTCACCCGTCTCCTGGAACGCTACGGCGCCCAGCTCCGGCAGAAGTGCGTCGTGGGCGACTCGATCGACGACATCTCCGAGGAGCTGCACTCCCTCGCCGCCAAGCACGACCTGGTCCTGGTCACGGGCGGCCTCGGGCCGACCGCCGACGACGTCACCCGCGAGGCCACGTCGCTCGCCCTCGGCCGCGGGCTCCGGCTCGATCCGGAGGTGCTCGCCGGCATCGAGCGCCGCTTCCGCGAGCACGGCCGGGAGATGCCGGCGGTCAACCGCAAGCAGGCCGAGGTCATCGAAGGGGCGGAGCTCATCCCCAACCGCCGCGGCACCGCGCCCGGCATGAAGATCGAGGGCATGGGCTCGACCCTGTTCCTCTTCCCGGGCGTCCCCAGCGAGCTGGAAGGGATGATCGAGTCCGACCTGGAGCCCTGGCTCGCCGAGCGTTCCGGCGGCGCGGGACGGGAGACCGTGACCCTCAAAGTGGCCTGCCTGCCCGAGTCGGTCGTCGAGGAGCGGATCGCCCCCGTCTACGAAGAATTCGGCCGCGAGGACATCACCATCCTCGCCAGTCCCGGCGAGGTCCGGCTGCGCGCCACGGCCCAGGGGCCGGAGCCGGAGCGGCGCCGCCGCCTCGAAGCCATGACCGCCCGCCTGCGCGAGCTGGCCGGCGACGCGGTCTTCTGCGGCAGCGAGGAGGAGACGCTCGAAGGCATCGTCGGCGAGCTGCTGCGCAGGGCGGGCGCCACCCTCACCGTGGCCGAGTCGTGCACGGGCGGTCTCCTGGCGGAGCGGATCACCCGTGTCCCGGGCAGCAGCGACTACTTCCTGGGCGGCGCCGTCACCTACACGAACGCGCTCAAGAGCCTGGTCCTGGGCATTCCCCAGAAGATGCTGCGCGAGCACGGCGCGGTCTCCGAGCCGGTCGCGCGGGCCATGGCCGAGGAGGTGCGCCGGGTCTGGCGCAGCGACTACGGCATCGGCATCACCGGCGTGGCCGGTCCCGGCGGCGGCAGCGAGGCCAAGCCGGTGGGGACCGTGCACATCGTCGTGGCCGGACCGCGCGGGGTGGAGCACCGCAGGGTCCGCTTCCCGGGCGACCGCGAGCGCGTGCGCTGGCAGTCGGCGCAGCTCGCGCTCGACCTGCTGCGGCGGAGGCTCCTCGCGTCATGAGGCTGTTCGTCGCCCTGGAGGTCCCCGAGCCCGTGCGGCGGGAGGTGGCGCGCCGCATGGCCGGGCTGCGCGACCGGCTCCCGAGGGCGCGCTGGGTCGATCCCGAGAACATCCACCTCACCCTGCTCTTCCTGGGCCAGACCCCCGACGACAAGGTGCCGGTCCTCGCCGCGAAGCTGCGCGAGGCCTTCGCCAGGCACGCGCCCATGACCGTGCGCCTGTCCGGCGGCGGCACCTTCCCGCCCAAGCGTCCGGCGCGCGTCGCCTGGATCGGGATGGAGGCTCCCGAAGAGCTGGCCGCCGTGCAGGCCGATGCCGTGGCCGCCGCCGTCGAGGCCGTCGGCTTCGAGCCGGAGGAGCGGCCTTTCAAGCCCCACGTGACGCTCGCCCGCTGCGAGCCCAACTGGCCCCGCGACGCGGCGGAGAAGTTCGCGTCGGCGTTCCCCGGGGAGATCGGTCCGCCGTTCACCGTGGACCGCGGGGTGCTCATGGAGAGCAAGCTGAGCCCGCGCGGCGCCCGCTACCGCGTGGTGGAAGGGTTCCCGATGGAGCCTATGGAGGATCAACCGGGATGAAGCTCGCGGTCGGGATCGTGGTCCTCGCCTATCTCCTGGGCTCGATCCCGTTCAGCTACCTGATCGTCAGGCTGAAGGCGCACAAGGACGTGCGCAGCGTGGGCAGCGGCAACGTGGGAGCGACGAACGCCATGCGGGCCGCGGGCAAGGCCGCGGGCATCGTGGCGCTCCTCCTGGACATCGGCAAGGGAATCGCGGCCGTGCTGATCGCCCGCCGGCTCGGCGCCACGCCCGCGCTGGCGGGTGCCGCGGCTTTCTTCGTCATGCTCGGGCACTGCTACCCGGTCTGGCTCAAGTTCCAGGGCGGCAAGGGAGTGGCGACCTCGGCCGGGGCCATGGGCGCGCTGGCGCCGCCGGCCATGGCCCTGACGCTGCTCGCCTTCCTGATCGTTGTGGCCTGGAGGCGCTACGTCTCCCTGGGGTCCATGGCGGCGGCGGTCTCCTTTCCCTGGTTCGTCTTCCTCACGCAGCGCCTACGCTGGGAGGACCGCGATCCCGCGCTGCTCCTGGCGGCGACGCTGATCGGCCTGTTCATCGTCTGGAAGCACCGGCCCAACATCGAACGGATCCGGCAGGGGATCGAGCCCCGGCTGGGGGAGCGGAGAGCGGGATGAATGAAACCCCGGCGGACACCAAGGACATCGCGGTCCTCGGCGCGGGCTCGTGGGGGACGGCGCTCGCCGTCCACTTCGCGGGCGCGGGCGGGCACCGGGTGCGGCTCTGGGCGCGCGACGCGGAGCTGGCGCGCCGCATGGCGGACGAGCGGGTCAACCCCGAGTACCTGCCCGGCGTCGAGCTGCCGCCGCTGCTCGCGCCGACTTCGGACCTGGAGGCGCTCCCGGGCTGCGATTTCTACCTTCTGGTCGTCCCCTCCCACGGCTTCCGCGAGGTGCTCCGCCGGTTCCTCCGGGTCTGCCCGGCCGACCGGCCGCTGCCGCTCATCTCGGGGACCAAGGGGATCGAGATCGAGACCCTGGCGCGCATGAGCCAGGTGTCTTTCGAGGAGGGGATGGCCGCGGACCGCGAGGTGCGCTTCGCCGTGCTCTCCGGCCCCACCTTCGCGGCGGAGCTGGCCCGCAACATGCCCTCGGCCGCGGTGATCGCCGCCGAGGAAGCCGGCTTCGCCACCGAGATCCGCGAGTGCTTCGCCACGCCGTGGCTGCGGCTCTACTCCTCGTCCGACGTCGTCGGCGTCGAGCTGGGCGCCGCGGTCAAGAACGTGATCGCGGTGGCCGCGGGCACGCTGAGCGGCCTCGGCTTCGGGCACAACACCCTGGCCGCGCTGATCACCCGCGGTCTGCACGAGATCACCCGCCTGGGGATCGCCTACGGCGGCCAGCCGCGCACGTTCGCGGGCCTCGCGGGCCTCGGCGACCTGGTGCTCACCTGCACGGGCGGCCTGTCGCGCAACCGGCAGACCGGCATCGATCTCGCCGCGGGAAAGACCCTGGAGCAGATCACCACGGGCACCCACCTGGTGTCGG
Source organism: Thermoanaerobaculia bacterium (assembly GCA_045807605.1). Lineage (GTDB taxonomy): Bacteria > Acidobacteriota > Thermoanaerobaculia > Multivoradales > UBA5704 > DATMER01. The sequence goes on from JBJMGZ010000806.1 coordinate 7,301, forward strand.
AAGGCATCCGCAACTCCCTCGCGGTTTCCAGGCTCGCCGCGGCGCGCGGCGTGGACATGCCCATCACGCGCCAGATGGCCGCCGTCATGTACGAGGGCAAGGACGCGCGCCGGGCCGTCGAGGAGCTGATGACCCGCGAGCTGAAATCCGAGTCCGAGCTGTGAGAGACTCTTCCATGGCCCATCAGACCGTCCTCATCCTCGACTTCGGCAGCCAGTTCACCCAGCTCATCGCGCGGCGGGTGCGCGAGAACCGGGTCTACTGCGAGGTCCACCCGTTCGACCTGCCGCTCGACGAGATCCGGCGCCGCGAGCCGATCGGGATCATCCTTTCGGGCGGCCCGCAGAGCGTCTACGAGGACGGCGCGCCCGACGCCTCCCCCAAACTGTTCGCCCTGGGCACGCCGGTTCTGGGGATCTGCTACGGCATGCACGTCATGGCGCACCGGCTGGGCGGCAGCGTCGAGGGCTCGAGCCACCGCGAGTACGGCCGCGCCGAGGTCTCCGTGACCGAGTCCGGCAAGCTGTTCGAAGGGCTCTCGGCCTCCGAGACCGTCTGGATGAGCCACGGCGACCGGGTGCGCGAGCTGCCGCCCGGCTTCCATGTCACGGCCAGCACCGCGAACGCTCCGGTGGTCGCGTTCGAGGACCCAGGGCGGCGGATGTACGGCATCCAGTTCCACCCCGAGGTCTCGCACACGGTCTCGGGCGGCGAGCTGCTGCGCAACTTCCTCTACGGGATCTGCGGCGCGCGCGGCGACTGGCGCATGGCCTCCTACCTGGAAGAGGCGGTCCGCACCGTCCGCGAAACGGTGGAGGATGGGAGGGTGATCTGCGCCCTCTCCGGAGGCGTCGACTCCTCCGTGGTGGCAGCCCTGCTCACCAGGGCGGTGGGGGAGCGCTCCACCGCGGTCTTCGTGGACAACGGCGTGCTGCGCAAGGATGAAGCCGCGCAGGTCGTCCACAGCCTGCGCGACGGCCTGGGCATCCCCATCGTGGCCGTCGACGCGCGGCAGCGCTTCCTGGGCGAGCTCGCCGGCATCGAGGAGCCGGAGGCCAAGAGAAAGACCATCGGCCGCGTCTTCATCGACGTGTTCAAGGACGAGGCGCACCGGCTCCAGGGCGTGGGGTTCCTCGCCCAGGGCACGCTCTATCCGGACGTGATCGAGTCGGTGTCGGTCAAGGGTCCGTCGGCGGTGATCAAGACCCATCACAACGTGGGCGGCCTGCCCAAGGAGCTGGGCTTCGAGCTGATCGAGCCGCTGCGGTACCTCTTCAAGGACGAGGTCCGCCAGCTCGGCCGCGAGCTCGGTCTGCCGGAGCAGCTCATCGGACGGCATCCGTTCCCGGGGCCGGGTCTCGCGGTGCGCATCCTGGGCGAGGTCACGGCCCAGCGCGTGGCCCTGCTCCAGGAGGCCGACGCGATCTTCATCCAGGAGCTGCGCGAGAGCGGCTGGTACGACAAGGTGAGCCAGGCCTTCGCGGTGCTCCTGCCGGTCAAGAGCGTGGGCGTGATGGGCGACTACCGCACCTACGAGAGCGTGATCGCCCTGCGCTCGGTCGAGACTCACGACTTCATGACCGCCGACTGGAGCCCGCTCCCCTACGATCTCCTCGGCCGCGTGGCGAACCGCATCGTCAACGAGGTCAAGGGCGTGAACCGAGTGGTCTACGACGTGACCAGCAAGCCGCCCGCGACGATCGAGTGGGAGTGACGGACCTCAGAGCCGTGCCGCTCTCCAGCAGGCCGAGTTGAACTTCTCCGGGCTGAGGAGAGACCAGCCGTCGCCGTTCTTGACCACAGGCTCGATCTGCTGCGTCCCCCCGTAGGCCGAGGGCTGGACGAAGAACGACGGATAGCCTTCCACACTGTAGCGCTTGGCGAGCTCCATCTCGGCCGACCCGCGCTCCGGGTTGATCCGCACCTTCACCAGATACTGCAGCTTGTCCCGGACCTCCGCCGTGGCCAGGAGCTTTGCGTCGAGCTCCTGGCAGTAGGGGCACCAGTCCGTGTAGAAGTAGATCGCCAGAGGCTTGCCGTCCTCCTCGGCTTCCTTCAGCGCCGCGATGAATCCGTCATTTCCCTCGTACCAGGTGTAGGGGGCGCGGACGGGCTTGAGCTCGGAGCTCTCGCCTGCGCGCAGAACCGCTTGCACAATGGAGGTGGGCGTGATCGCGGAATCCCTGCAGCCCTTCAGGACCATCGGCGCAGCCAGCCCGGCCGCGACGGCGAGCATCACCCGGACGACCGCGAGCCCGCCGCCGCGCTTGGTCTTGGCCGAGGGGCGGGTCGTGATGGACACCGCGTCCGGCCTCGGCGGCTCGGCCCGGAGCTTCGAGAAGATCACGCCGCAGCGGGCGCACTCCGTCGCGGAAGGTTGCTCGAAACCACAACGGCGGCAGGTCACGTGCTCCGCGGCGGCCATGTCTCATCCTCCCTGCTTGAGATGCAGGATTCTCCTGGAATCTTTCCTCGGTACCTCTATTGTAACCCGGGACCGCCTGTTGACGCCGGTCGAGCTACCGCCGTAGCCGTCCCGCCGGGATCGAGCGGCAGTGAGGGAGTAGAATCGTGCCCATGATGAGGTCCTACACCGCGATCATCGAAAAGGACGCCGACACCGGACTCTACGTCGGGTATGTGCCCGGCTTCCCGGGAGCGCACTCCCAGGGCGATACCCTGGACGAGCTGCATGAGAATCTCCGGGAGGTCATCGAGATGCTGCTGGAGGATGACTCTCCCGCCTTGGCG
>JBJMGZ010000807.1:0-7436 GCA_045807605.1 Thermoanaerobaculia bacterium
GAGCTGGTGGGCGTACCAGCCGATCCAGGTCGGGAGCGGGCCGGTCTCGTAGTAGTGGTCCATCGCGGTCAGAGTCCGCCACTGCTCGTCGCCGCTCATCAGCTTGACCAGGCCCGACTCGAAATAGATCCGGAACCACTCCCAGCGCAGCAGGAAGAGGCTGGCCCGGGAAGGCGGGCAATCCGCCGCGAGCCCCGGCCGCAGCCCGCGCGGCGCGAAGAACAGGGAGAGGAAGGCCGCCTCGAGCAGCATGCCGTCCGATTGATAGGACGAGAAGTCCTGGGCGGCGCTGAGGAACGACAGGAAGAGAACGAGGCAGACCGCGATCGATCCCCGCGGCCAGAGGTTGAGCGTGAGGAGCGCCGAAGCGATCAGGCCGGCTCCCACCAGGACGGTGAGCGCACCGTTCCCGGCGCCGATCCACAGCACGGTGGGGACGTGGTAGAAGCGGGAGAGGCCGGGCAGCAGGGGGGCCACCTCGTCCAGGTACTCGCCGGCGGGAAGGATGCCGCGCGGCCCGATCAGGCCCTGGATCTGGAAGGCGAGAGAGTAGAAGGCCGAGAAGAAGATCAGGCCGAGGCAGCGCAGGAAGATCCAGCGCGGCCACAGCACGCCGCCACCCGTCGCGGCGTCCGGGGCGAAAAGACGAGCGGTCAGCTCTCGCACGCCAGCAGGATAAACCCAAGGCAGTCCGGCTGAGCGCGACCGGCAGGGCGGCTGAGGACCCCCGAACCGGGATAAGATCCGCCGGGGGCTCCGCCCCCGACCGACCCGATCCCGGCCATGAGAACCATTCGAACCCTGCTCCTCCTGCTCCCGGCTCTCGCCCTCCTGGGCTGCGGCGACGGCCGCACCCCTCTCGTCGTCTACTCTCCCCATGGCGGGGACCTCCTCTCCCTGATGGAAAAGGCCTTCGAGGCCAGGAACCCGAAGGTGGACGTCCGCACGCTCGACATGGGCTCGCAGGACGTCTACGACCGCATCCGGTCCGAGGCGGCCAATCCGCAGGCCGATGTCTGGTTCGGCGGGCCGCAGACCATCCTCGGCCGGGCGGCCCGGGAGGGGCTGCTCGCTCCGTTCCGGCCGAGCTGGGCGGAGGCCATCCCCCCGGAGAGCCGGGGCGCGGACGACCTCTACTTCGCTTCGTACCGGACCGCGCCGGTGCTGGTCTACAACTCCAAGGCCGTGTCCGCCGAGGAGGCGCCGCACGACTGGGACGACCTGCTCGATCCGAAGTGGACGAAGAAGATCCTGATCCGCGATCCGCTCGCGAGCGGCACCATGCGGACCATGTTCGGGATGATCCTCGCCCGCTCCGTGCAGGAGACCGGCAGCCCGGACCGCGGCTTCGAGTGGCTCCGCAAGCTCGACGCCCAGACCAAGGAGTACCTCCAGCAGCCGGCGCTCATGATCGAGAAGCTGAACCGGCAGGAGGGGCTCGTCACCGTCTGGGAGCTGACCGACCTGCTCTGGCAGCGCAAGCGCGGCTCGCCGCTCGCCTTCCACTTCCCGGCGAGCGGCACGCCGGTCATCGACGACTCCCTCGGCCTCGTCAAGGGCGCGCGCCATCCCGAGGAGGCCAAGGCGTTCCTCGAGTTCGTGGGCAGCCGCGAGGGGCAGGCGCTCGCCGCCCGGGATGCCTTTCGGCTGCCAGCGCGCACCGACATGCCCGCCGAAGAGCTCCCGCCGTGGGCCCAGGAGGTGATCCGCGACTGGAAGCCCGCGCCGGTGGACTGGGACCTCATCGAGAAGAACGGCCAGGCATGGATGGCTGCCTGGGACCGCACCATCCGCGGCAAGGGCGGGGATTCCTGATGGGTATTGCGGGCCAGCTCTTGCCTGGAGTAGGGGAGGGGCTTGCCCCCTCCCGGGAGGGCGGAAGCTCGGGTTGCGAAGCCATTCCGGGTCCTGGGGCCTTCCCCCGCACGGGAGGGGACAAGCCCCTCCCCTACATCTCCATGCTTCCGGCTCCAAAGAGTTTCTAGCTTCCATGGCGTTCCTGACCCTCGACCGGCTCGATAAGAGCTTTGCTGGCAATCACGTTCTCCGCGAGCTCTCCCTGAAGATCGGGAAGGGGGAGGTGCTCGCCCTGCTCGGGCCGAGCGGCAGCGGCAAGACGACGGCGCTGCGCCTGATCGCCGGCTTCGAGTCCCCGGACCGCGGGCGCATCCTCGTGGAGGGCGAGGAGGTGACCGGCCTGCCGCCGTCCCGCCGCCGCTTCGGCATGGTGTTCCAGCACTACGCTCTCTTCCCCCACCTGACCGTGGGCGAGAACGTGGCGTTCGGGCTGGAGAAGGCCGGCAGGGAGGAGGCGCGGCGGCGCGTGGCCGCGGCCCTGGCCCAGGTGGACCTCCCCGGGTTCGAGGCGCGGCGGGTGGGGGAGATCTCCGGCGGCCAGCAGCAGCGGGTCGCGCTGGCGCGGGCGCTCGCCCCCGAGCCCCGCGTGCTCCTCCTCGACGAGCCGCTCTCGAACCTCGATCCCACCCTGCGCGAGCGCACCCGCCGCGAGCTGCGGAGCGCCATCCGCAAGATCGGCATCACCACGGTGCTGGTGACCCACGAGCAGGAGGAGGCCTTCCACCTGGGCGACCGCGTCGCCGTCCTCCACGCGGGGATCCTCCAGCAGGTGGGCTCTCCCGAAGACCTCTACGAGCGGCCGGCCACCCGCTTCGTGGCCGGGTTCGTGGGCCGGGCGAGCGCGTTTCCGGGGATCTACGAGGGGGACGGCAGGGTCCGGCTTCCTTCCGGAGAGGCCTGGCCGGGCGAGCCTGCCGGGGATCTCGAGGCAGGCGAGCCCGCCGAGTTGGTGGTCCGGCCCGAATCGCTGGTGTTTGTTCAGGATGGGTTGCCGGGCCGGGTCACAGAGCGGCGCTACGCCGGACCGGTCTCCTACTTCCAGGTGGCCGTGGACGGCCATGAGGTGGAGGTCATGGCGCCGTCGGGAGCCGTCGCGGAGGGGGATGCGGTCGCGGTCGGCCTCGGAACTTCCGGGCCGCGGCCTCGTATCTTCGGCAGGGCGGCTGGAGGAAGAGGATGAGCCGCGCCGGGAGGGGGCTCCCTCTCCCGCGAAGCGGGGGAGGGCTGGGGAGGGGGTCTTTTCCCTATACCGGGTTGCTCCTGGCGCTGCTGCTCGCCTGGCTGGTGGGATATCCGCTGCTGATGACGCTCGTCGACGCGCTGCGGGGACCGGAGGGCTGGACGGCCGCGCACGTGCGCGAGCTCGCCTCCCGTCCGGACGAGTGGCTGGCCCTCTGGCGCAGCCTCTGGATCTCCCTCGCCTCGGTCGGTCTGGCCGCGGCGATCGGGGTCCCCCTGGCGTTCCTGTTCGAGCGCGCCGACTTCCCGGGCCGGCGATTCCTGGCCGCGGTGGTGGCGCTGCCGGTGGCGCTGCCTCCGCTGGTGGGCGTGATCGCCTTCCTCTTCCTCTACGGCGAGAGCGGCTTCGTGTCGCGGGCGGTGCAGTCGCTGCTCGGGTTGGAGGAGCCACCCTGGCGGCTGGCCGGGCCGGGCGCGATCCTCCTGGTCCATGCCTACTCGATGTACGTCTACTTCTATCTCTTCACCCGGGCCGGGCTTGCGCGGCTCGACGCGGCGCTCCTGGAAGCGGCGGCTGCGCTCGGCGCCGGCAAGGTGCGGACCCTGTTCCGGGTGACCCTGCCGCTGCTCCGGCCGGCGCTGGCCGGAGCGGCGCTGCTGACCTTCATGACCTCGCTGGCGTCGTTCTCGGCGCCGTATCTCTTCGGCGGCAGCTTCCGGGTGATGACCACGCAGATCGTCGCCTCGAAGCTGAACGGGGAGACCGGCCTCTCGCAGGTGGAGACGGTGCTGCTCGCCGGGCTCGCGCTCCTGGCCCTGGGCTGGATGCGGTGGATCGACCGCTCGGGGAGTGCCGCGACCGGCGTGCGCGGGGTGGCGCCGGCCCGCCGGCGGCTGGAGAGCTCCTGGGCGCGGATCACGGCCGGGACGCTCGGCTGGCTGCTCGCGGCCTTCCTGTTGCTGCCGCACGCGGTGCTGCTCCTGGTCTCCTTCGTGCCGCCGTTCACCTGGACGTCCGAGGCGTTCCCGCCGGTCCTCGCGCTGCGCAACTGGATGGGGCTGGCCCAGGCCGAGAAGCTGCGGCCGGTGGTCAACTCGCTCTGGATGGCGGCGGTCTCGACGATCGCGGCGGTCGCCCTGGGACTGGCCGCGGCGCGGATGGCGGTCTCCCGGCCGGTGGACGGCGGTGAGCCGCGCCGGCCGTGGCTGTCGAGCGCTCTCGAGACCCTGATCGCGGTGCCCTGGGCCGTGCCTGGGACGGTGTTCGCGATCGCTCTCGCGACCACGTTCGGGGTGAACCAGCCGTGGATCGGCCGTTTCGTGCTGATCGGCACGCCGCTGATCCTCCCCCTGGCCTACCTGGTGCGCAGCCTGCCGCTCACGGGGCGCGGCTCGATCGCCGGTTTGCGCGGGCTCGATCCGGCGCTGGAAGAGGCGGCGGCTTCGCTTGGAGCGGGGCGGTGGCGCCGGCTGGGCAAGGTGGTGTTTCCGCTGCTCCGGCCGGCGATCGCGGCCGGGGCGGGTCTCGCGTTCATCACCGCGCTCGGGGACTTCGTGGTCTCCATCGTGCTCTACACCTTCGAGACCCGTCCCATCTCGATCGAGATCCTGTCGAGCCTGCGGCTCCAGGACCTGGGGATGGCGGCGGTCTATGGAGTCATCCTGATGACGGCGAGCGCCGCGGCTTTCCTGCTCTGGGGTCGGGGCGAGGCGCGCTGATGGAATCCCGCGCCATCAAGCAGATCAGCGTGCTCATGGCCACGGTCTTCGTGGACATGATCGGCTTCACCATGGTGCTGCCGCTGCTGCCGTTCTATGCCACGCGGCTGGGCGCGGACCCGTCGCTGGTCGGGATGCTGATCGCGGCGCACCCGTTCGCCCAGCTCGCGGTTTCCCCCTTCTGGGGGCGCCTTTCGGACCGCTACGGCCGCCGGCCGCTGATCCTGGCGGGATTGATCCTGTCGGCCGCGGCCTACGTGCTCTTCGGCCTTGCCGAGGCGATCTGGCTGCTGTTCGCCTCGCGCCTGGTGCAGGGGGCGGGCGGCGGGATCACGGGCGTGGTGCAGGCCTACGTGGCCGACGCGGTGGAGCCCGAGGAGCGCACCAAGGCGCTGGGCTGGCTGACCGCGGCGACCAGCGCCGGGGTCATGATCGGTCCGGCGAGCGGCTCGCTCGCGACCTATCTCGGGCCGGAGGGGCCGGGGTTCCTGGCCGCCGGGCTCTGCATTCTGAACATCCTGTTCGCCTGGAAGTGGCTGCCGGAGCCGAAGCGGTACGCCGCTCCCGCCGGCGAGATGACCGCCCATGCACCCAAGAGGTCGCTTCGCCGTTCTCTGTGGGAGGTGCTGCGGCATCCCACGGCGCCGGTCAGCGCGCTGAACTGGGTCTATGCCATCGGCATGATGGCCTTCATGGCCATGAACGCCGTGCTGGCGCTCTACCTCAAGGACTCGTTCGGGGTCACCGAGAAGACGATCGGCTACTTCTACGCCTACGTCGGGGCGATCTCGCTGGTGATGCGGGGGTTGATGCTCGGTCCGGCGGTGCGGCGCTTCGGGGAGATCGGGGTGACCCGGCTGGGCGCGCTGTCGCTGGTGCTCGGGCTGGTGGGCATTCCGTTCACCCGGGGCAGCCTGCCCCTGCTCGGGCTGATCGTCCTCTTCGTGCCGGTGGGCACGGCCCTGCTCTTCCCGGCCACGACCTCCCAGGTCTCCCGGCTCTCGTCGCGCTCCGAGGTCGGGCAGGCTCTGGGGGTCCAGCAATCCTTCGGCGGGGTCTCCCGCATGGTGGGTCCGCTCTGGTCGGGATTCGCCTACCAGAAGAACTTCCACTACCCGTTCTGGATGGCCGCGGTCCTGATGATGAGCGTCAGCTTCCTGACCCTGAGAATGCGGGGGGAGGAGAGGCCGGTGCCGGCGAAGGCGGAGGCGTAGTGGACTTCGCTGCCGCTGAACCGACCAGGGCAATGCCGCGCGACCGAACCCAGCGCGGCACTTGAATCACGCCTACCAGTCCTACCAGTAGGGACTCACAGCTATCCTCTCCGATCTTGAAACGCCATCTGATATCTAGAGCTTCCCCTTTCTACGAAGTAAGCTGGCCCCTGAGTACTCGCCGTCCCACGCGCTCCCAAAGATGGGTCTGCGGCTCCCGCCTACGGTCTGTTGCGCACCTGGCAGGCAGCCTCGCGCCCAACGCTATGCCGATGAGCGGCGGCGCTGTTTGCAGTCTGCTCGATCGGCGGGGTTAGGTGGCGATTCACTTCGACTTCGGAACTATGGCTCCTTCGGACACCTGAGCTCGATTTCGACTTTGGAAGTCGCTGCTAAGACGTCAGTGCCAGGAAGGCTCGCACGCATCTCGACGGTGTGGCGGCCAGCGACCAAGCCCCCGGCAGCGTGAGCCGGCGGATCACCACAGACGCTAAACAGGAGGTCAATACCCTTTCCTCGCCAACTGGCACCGGGAAGTACGAGCGTACATATACTGGCCAATCGGCCCCAGCGGTCGGTCCCGTCGATAATCGTCTCGAAGTAAAGCTGATCACGAAATGCCCTCATGGCCTCGGGCAGATCCATTTCAATAGGCAACTGCGCGGCGTTCACGTCCGCGCTGCAACTGCCACTCGCAGCGACCTGCAAGAGATCGGTGATCGGCTCGCCGATCTTCAACGTCACCGGGCCAGCAGGAGATACCGCAGCTTGGTCACTGACCGTGACGCTGATCCGTTGCTCCTCCAAACTGATGGGCCCACTGTATCCTCCGATAACACTTTGACATATTGGCCTTGTAGTGAAGATGTAACTCTTTCCTATCTCGAAGCCGTCGCGAGGCCGAAATAGCCATAGCCTCCGAGGTTGAGATCTCATCCACGGAATTCTCCGGCGCCTCGGGGACACCAGCTCATATTCAAGCGGCAGGGGTTCTCCCGAAGCACTAGCTATCTGAACCGGGAGAGCCTGGTCTGTGCCATTGGACCCCTCGAACTCTCCCCACCAGAGGAGTCCGGCCGAGTTGCTTGGAATGAGGCCCCCTCCGCTCACGAAGCCCCAAGTCGGGTAGTTGCAGATGCAGCTGCATGCGGCGGATCGCTCCGGCGCAAGGAAGGCGAGGCAAAGGAAGCTAACCGTCGCCGCCCATCCTACAGAGCATGTGTAGTTTCGTGACATGGAACCTCCTCTGCCTAACGCTGCCTCTACCACTTCCATTAGACGATCAGAATAGGTGCAAGCAGCGAGAGTGAAAGACCGCCTATCTCTCAGCGCCTCTGGAGCTTTGCCCAGCCTACACCCTTCTCTTATCAACGTCAAAGCGATAGCGCTTGGCGCATAAGCGCTCCACCGCGGGCTGCGGCTGCGGAAGGTTTGGGGTGACGAATAAGAAGGCTTATCCAGGGACTG
>JBJMGZ010000808.1:0-10284 GCA_045807605.1 Thermoanaerobaculia bacterium
AGAGGCCGGTCAGGATCGTCGCCCGCGCCGGGCAGCAGAGCGACAGCGGCACGAAATAATTGCGAAACGTCATCCCCTGCGCGCCGATCAGCTCCCGGGTCCTCGGCATGTAGGCGAGCGAGCCGAGGTCCTGGTCGTCGGTCAGGATGATCACCAGGTTCGGCTTCAAGGCGGCCGAGAGATTGGAGATCAGGACTGCGGCGAGGAGCGTGAGGATCAGGAAGACAGGGACGGTACGGCGCATCATGCCCCTATTCTACAGGCGAGCGCAGGATGGGCCGCGTCAGGCAGGTGGGGCCGCCCTCGGCCTTGAGCGAGATCTCCCGGCCGCGATAGGTGAGGACCTCGCATCCCGCCTGTTCCAGCCGCCGGCGGGTGACGGGATTGCCCTCCAGCATCAGGCACCTGCCGGGAGCGAGGGCCAGGACGTTGGGAGCCATCGTGGCAAACTCGTCGGGCACTTCGACCAGCCGGAAGCCGCGATCGCGCAGCGTCCTCCAGAAGCCCACGGGCAGAAGGGGCGGGTAGACCACGGCGAGGTCGCGGTCCACGATGCTGATCAGCGAGAGGAGATGGAGGCAGGCCTCGGGGCCGGTGAAGTAGGGGAGCTCGACCGGCAGCACCTCGACGCCGGCGAGGATCTCGCGGAGCTGGCGCAACCCCTCGGCATTGGTGCGGAAGCCCTGGCCCACCGCGAGGGTCCGCGAGTCCAGCCAGAGCAGGTCGCCGCCCTCCGCGATCGCCTCGCCGCGGAGCTCGGCCAGGATGGGCACGCCGATCTCCCGCAGGCGCCGGGCCATCGCCGCCTCTTCGCCGCGCCGCAGCTCCTTGCCCATGCGCAGGATCACGGCGCCGCGGTCGGTGACGAGCGCCGGATCGAAGACGAAGATGGCATCGGCGCGGTCCGGCTGGGGCTCGGGGTGATCGATCGCCTCGGCGCCCGCTCCGGCGAGGATCTCGACCAGCGCGTCGTGCTCGCGCCGCGCCGCGTCCAGGTCCGGGCGCGAGGCATAGTGCCAGCGAGCGATGTCCTCGACCGCGAACGCTTCGTCCGGCCTCTTCACCAGGACCCGCCGCAGCGGTTCGAACATGCTCTGGCCGCCGAAATCATGAGAGAAATCGCGGTAGCTCAGCGAACACCTCCGCAGTCTTGAGCCGGGGCTCCGCGCAGGAGCTGCGGCGGTCGTGGGGGTCCTGCAACCCCTTCTTCAGTTCCGAGCGGGAGGGTCGGCGGCATGTGGTGACACCCGGCTCAGGCCTTCAATTCCAGCTCGTGCTCCGATCGCAGAAGGAGCAGATCTTCCCGGAGCTCCGGGAACATCAAGGAGGTGTAGATGCGTGTGATCTTGCCCTCGTTCTGCAGAGCGATGAGCTTGCGCAGATCCCGAGTGCGCGCCTTCCAGGTAACTCCGTCCGTGACGAACAGAAGCGTTGTGTCGTGCCGCTTCTTGCCGATGATCCGCTCCATGTCGCCGAGGATATCGGTCTGCTTGCTGCCGGTCGCTCCATAAGCCTTGACCTCGATCAGGATGCGGGCATCCTCCTTCGAGGGGATCGCGAAATCCGCCTTTTCGTCGCTCTGGCCCGTGGATCCGGTGAATCGGCGCCCCACATCATAGTTTCCGATGCCGAACACCTCGCGGACGACCTCCGCGATCTTATCCTCCAGAAACTTGCCGCGCGTCTGCGCCTTGATGGCGCTACCGCGGCCTGATTTGAGCCGCTCGACGAGGATGTCACGCCAGGTCACCGGAGTGCCGACGACCTCCTTCATCTTGTTCACGGCCCCGAGAGCCACGAGAGCTTCGAGAAAGGCATCGGGATTGGATCGGTAGGCCTTGACGCCGATCCCTTTCCCGCCCATCGCTTCCCGGAGCGCCCCGACCAGCTCATCCTTCGAGAGATCGAGGAAAAGCCGCACGAGAGTGATACCTGCATCGAAGTCCTGATCCAGGACTTCCCGCAGGTCCCCAGCCGTATAGGAATCCTTTTCCGGTAGGGAGCCAAGGATCTCCATCACCGACTTCGCGAGATCATCCTTCCACTCGGCCTGGATGACCGAGAGCTTGGAGATGATTTCTTCGAACGTCTGGCGATAGCGCTTCAATCACTCACCCAGGATCAGGTACTCGCTTACGACCGAGCGATTGACGGCGGAGTGGGTTCCGAAGTGATACCGGTGCTCCTTCTCGAAGACGTGGACCGACTTCTTGTGCCGGTGCATCAGGTTTACCAGTACATCGAGGTCCGGGTATCCATTGGAGGAGTAGGAGAGTACGAGAGTGCTCTTCCGGAAATGCGAGAAGAGCCGGTCGAAGGCAGCGAGGGAATCCTTCCGGTAAGAGAAGGGGGTATACGGCTTCTTGATCTTCTTGACGCGGCTGTTCTCGAGCAGGGTCACACCTTGCCAGTAGCGGGACAGCCCTTCCAGAAAGTGATAGCGCTTGATGTAGCAGTTGTCATCTGCGCGGGGAACATAGGGAGGGTCCATGTACACGAGGTCGTAGCCGTCCGGTGGGACGTCGAAGACGTCTCCACAGAGCGCCCTGTTGTTTCGCTCGTTGTCGAAAACCCCCTGATTGAAGACCTCTACCTGCTCGATGAAGTGATCCCGCAGTGAGAGGCGCAGGTCGCGGCGTCCATCCTTGTAGCGCTCGGGATCGCCAGCCACCGTGAAAACCCCCCGGGGCTGCCGTTTCAGGCAGGAGCGGATCAGCGCCGACAGCGCGATCGCTTTGCGGTGCGGATTGCGCAGCCTTCGCAGGTTCGTCCAGACCTGGTCGAGAAAACGGAGGTCTTCGACGGTGAAGAAGATGCCCTGGAAGGTCTCCTCGATGAAGCTTTCATGCCGAGCCGGTACGGCCAGGAGCTGCTCGACGTCCCTGGGGCGGAGGATCTCTTCCGAGTTCTCCACCAACGCTGTCGCGAGGAGGCTGGTGAAAAGGAGAAAGTCGTTGGTCGCGACCTCCTTGCCCATGTTCTTGAGGAGATAGGCCACGCAGCCGCTGCCCGAGAATGCATCCAGGGCGGTGTCGAACTCGACCTGGGAGAGCACTGCATGGAGCCAGGGAAGCAGGCGGTGCTTGCTGCCCATGAAACGGAGCTGAGGGTAGTCCCGGACCCGGTCCGGGAAAGGGGGCGCAGCTTGCCTCTCGAATGGCGGTGGTTGGCGGATGACTTCGACGGCCATGGAGGAGTATCCAGCCGCTCGACTATATCCCAACGGACCCACCCCCACCTCGGCGAAGAGCGGCAGCGTCATCGCATCCTCCTGTCGTCGGCCATGTCTCATGGTGCTGGATCTTACGCCCGGGTTGCGCCGCGTGCAAGGGCAGCAGCCCGCGCGCTGGGTGCGGCGACCAGGGCGGGCTCTTCACCGCGTACCGGGATCCCAACCCTCCGGCAGAACGCCGGGCTGGTAGGGACCTGCCGCCGGCAGGAGCGCTTCCACCTGGTGCGGTGAGGCTCTGCTACGATTCGCGCCGCTATCAGGAGGCTCCGCATGCTCATTCGCTCTTTCCGCTTCGCCGCCTTCGCCTGCCTCGGTTTCGCGGCCGTGGCCATCGCCGTTCCGGCCAGGCGGCCGATGACTCCCGAAGATCTGTGGGCCATGGAGCGCGCCAGCGCGCCCGCGATATCCCCCGATGGCCGGCAGGTGGTCTTCACCCTCACCCGCTACTCGGTGGAGGAGAACTCCCGGGACAGCGACCTCTGGCTCGTTCCGACCGACGGCAGCGCCGCGCCCCGGCGCCTGACCTGGAACCCGGGCGCGGACGGCTTCGCCGCCTGGAGCCCGGATGGCAAGCGCATCGCCTTCGTGTCGAAGCGCGGCGACGCTCCGCCCCAGGTCTACGTCCTGATCCTGGACGGCGGCGAAGCCCAGCCGGTCACCCGGCTGCCCGTGGCCGTGCAGACCCCCAAGTGGTTCCCCGACGGCAAGCGCATCGCGTTCCTGGCTTCCACCTGGCCCGATCTGAACGCCGACTGGGCCGGGGTGAAGAAGCGCCTCGACGCGAACGAGGCCGACAAGGTCCAGGCCAGGATCGGCGACACCCGGCTCCTGCGCTACTGGGACGAGTACCGCACCGACGGCCGCTTCGATCACGTCTTCTCGGTCGACGCCGCCTCGGGAGAGGTGCGCGACCTCACCCCCGGCCTCCGGCGCTCCATGGACTTCTTCTCCCCCGAGGATTCCTGGGACCTCGCGCCCGACGGCAACGAGATCGCCTACAGCGCCAACAACACCGAGCCGCCTTACCAGACGCTCAACTTCGACGTCTTCGTCCAGCGCCCGGGGGAGGAGCCCCGCAACGTGACCGCGGACAATCCTGCCGCCGACGTCACTCCGCGCTACTCGCCGGACGGCCGCTGGCTCGTCTACGGGCGCACGCGGCGGCCCGACATCGATCCCGAGTTCAACCGGCTCGCCCGCTACGACCGGCGCGGCGGCGAGACCCGCGCCCTGGCCGCGGACTGGGATGCGCAGCCGGAGGACTGGACCTTCACGCCGGACGGCAGGACGCTGGTCTTTCATGCCGAGCAGCAGGGGAGGGTGCACGTCTTCTCCCTGCCGATCGAGGGCGGGGCTCCGAAGCTCCTCGCCAGGGGCGGCACCACGGGCGGCGCCGACGTCGCGGGCGGGCACCTCGTCTTCACCCGCCAGTCGCTCCTCGCGCCGGCCGACCTCTTCACCCTGAGCCTGGATGCCGCCGGGGCGGAGCCGCGCCGCCTGACCACCTTGAACGCCCAGCGGCTCGCGGAGATCGATCTCGGAACGGTGGGGGAGGCCACGTTCGAAGGGGCCGGCGGCGATCCGGTCCACATGCACCTGGTTTTCCCTCCCGGTTTCGATCCGAAGCGCAAGTGGCCCCTGGTGCACGTGATCCATGGCGGACCGCACGGCGCCTCGCTGGACGACTTCCACTACCGCTGGAACGGCGCGCTGTTCGCCTCGCGCGGCTACGTGGTGGCCATGGTCAACTTCCACGGCTCGACCGGCTACGGCCAGGCGTTCGCGGAATCGATCCTTGGAGACCATGCGGATAAACCTTTCGAAGACATGATGAAGGCGACCGACTGGCTGGTCGCCCAGGGCTACGTGGACGAGAAGCGGATGGCCGCGGCCGGGGGTTCCTATGGCGGCTATCTCGTGGCCTGGCTCCTGGGCCACACCGACCGTTTCGCCGCCCTGGTGGACCATGCCGGCGTCTACGACCTGATGGGTCAGTTCGCCTCGGACGACGCCTACGGCCGGCCGAACAACTACGGCGCGTCGCCGTGGACCGATCCGGCGCGAATCGATCTCTATTCGCCGAGCCGCCATGCCAGGGATTTCAAGACGCCGACGCTGATCCTCCACGGCGAGAATGACTACCGCGTGCCCGTGACGCAGGGGATCAATCTCTATGGCGTGCTGCAGGGCAAGGGAGTCCCCGCCCGCATCGTGATCTTCCCCGGGGAGACCCACTGGGTGCTCAAGCCCCAGGCCGCCCTCCTCTGGTGGAAGGAGGTCTTCGGCTGGCTGGGGAAGTACCTGGGGAGCTCATGAAGCTCCTTTCGATCCAGGTCGGATTGCCCCGGGAGGTGAGCTGGCAGCGCCGGACCGTCTCGACGGGCATCTTCAAGGAGCCCGTCGACGGACCGGTCCTGCTGCGCACGCTCAACCTGGACGGCGACCGCCAGGCCGACCTGACCGTGCATGGCGGCACGCACAAGGCGGTCTATGTCTATCCGAGCGAGCACTACGGGCCCTGGAGCGCCGAGCTGCCGGAGGTCGAGCTGCCCTGGGGCGCCTTCGGCGAGAACTTCACGACCGCAGGGCTCCTGGAGGACCGGGTCCACCTCGGCGACCGCTTCCGGATCGGCGAGGCCGAGGTCGTGGTCACGCAGCCCCGCATGCCCTGCTTCAAGCTGGGGATCAAGTTCGGAGACCCCGCGATGGTCCAGCGCTTCCTGGAGAGCCGGCGCTCCGGCTTCTATCTCGCCGTGCTGCGCGAGGGCCTTGTCGAGGCGGGAGACTCTTTCGAGCCGCTCGGCGAGGACCCGAACCGCGTGACCGTGGACGACGTCTATCGTATGTTCCTGGGGGAGAGGGACGACGACGCCCTCGCGCGGGCGCTCAAGGTCGAGGCTCTGCCGGAAGGCTGGAAGGTCCACCTGCTGCGGCAGTCGGAGCGGTAGGAGCCATCCACGGCCGCACCAGCTTGCGCCAGAGGACCACGAGCACCTCCTCCTCGGCCGCCAGGGGACCGTCATCGCGCATCAGGATGCGGGCACCCTCGCCGCGCAGCTCGGAAGGCTTCCGTCCCGCCCACTCGGCTCCGGCCCGGCGCTGTTGCAGCACGAGCAGCCGGTCCTGGATGAGAAAGGCCTTGACCACGCCCGGGAAGAGGGCCGAGGCCACGAAGGTGGGCGCCGCGATGCGCGAGGCTCCCAGGGCCGCGTCGATGCCCAGGGTGCTCTCGACCTTGCGCGCGAAGTCGGCGTCGAACAGGCGCACGACCGTGCGGATGCGGGGGCTCGACTGCCGCGCGGCGAGGCCGATGCCGAGGTTCACGGCATCGTCGTCCGTGGCTGCCACCACCGCCCGGGCGTTGGCGATGCCGGCCCGCTGGAGCGTGTCGTTCAGGCGCGCGTCGCCGATCACCACCGTGGCGCTCGACCGCACGTCGGCGAGGAACGGCCGGTCCGGATCGGCGTCGATCGCGACCACCGGCACCCCGACGGCGGTCAGCTCCCGGACCACCCGCAGGCCGACGTTGCCCATCCCCACCACGACCACGTGCCCGTGGTCGGGCATCGGCCGGCTGCCCAGGAGCTTGCGCAGGCGCGAGCCCACCAGGTAGTCGGTGAGCATCGAGTACAGCGTGGCCAGCGTGATCGAGCCCAGGATCATCAGCAGGATCTCGTACAGCTTGATCTCGGGGCCGACCTGCCCGGGCAGCACGACCTCGCCGTGCAGGTTCGTGACCGTGAGGAAGAGCGCATCCACGAGCGAGCGGCTCAGGCCGTAGAACACCGCGATGGTCAGCGGGATCACGAGGCAGAGCGTCAGGACCAGCAGCCGCAGGGCGAGCGGCTCCTCCTTCCAGAAGGCGGCGAGGCGGGACAGCGACCGGCCGATCCGGCGCAGGAGGGGCACGCGCTCGCCGCCGCCCTTGTCGTCCGAGATCCGGGGCGAGCTGAAGTGGCGGTCCCAGTCCTCCTTGCGCGCCAGCAGCGAGAGCCGGTCCTCCAGCTGGAGCGACATATCGCCCGCCGGGAGGACGAGGCAGTCCCCGCCGCGCTCGATCATCAACGGGATCAGACCCTGGCGCGCCAGGCGCTCGACGGTGGAGGAGCCCTGGAAAGGGCCGCCGCTCACCCGGTGGCGCCCGACCACGAAGGGCGCGCCCTGGAAGGAGAAGGCGCCGAGGACCGCCTCGCCGAGCGCCGCCGCGGCGAAGCTGGGCGCGGCGAGGGCCGACATGCCGAGCGCCCGCTGGAGGTCGAGCGTCCCCTCGAGCTGGCGCGCCAGCCCCTGGTCGAACAGGCGGATCACCACCGGCATGTCCGGCCGCAGGCGCCGGGCGTCGAGGGCGACCTCGATGTTGACCAGGTCCTGATCGGTGGCGGCGATGAGCAGCCGGGCCGAGGCGAGCCCCGCCTCGTGGAGGTTCTCGTCGACCCGGGCGTCGCCCGTCACGATCCGGACGCCCAGGGATTCGGCCGTCCGCCGCCGCTCCTCCCGCGCCTGGAGCGTGACCACCACGACCTTCTCGCCCAGGCGGTGGAGCAACTCGACCACCCGGTACCCGACGTCCCCCATCCCGCAGACGATGCAATGTCCGGTCATCCGGCGCACTACTCTATCTTCATGCCGGGTGCGATAGACTGATCCGAACGGATGCACCGCATTCCGCTCTCCGCGAAGCTGACCTATACCGCCTGGACGGCGGTGTGGATCCCCGTCTATTGGATGCACGCCGGCCCGACGAACTTCCTCTGGCTGTGCGACGTGGCCAACTTCCTCATCGCTCTGGCGCTCTGGCTGGAGAGCCCGCTGCTCATCTCCGCGCAGGCCGTGGGCGTGCTCTTCGTGCAGATCGTCTGGTGCGGCGACTACTTCGGCCGCCTGCTCCTCGGCCGCCACCCGCTCGGCGGCACGGAGTACATGTTCGACGAGGCCAAGCCGCTCTACCTGCGCCTGTTCTCGCTCTTCCACGTGGCCATGCCGCCGCTGCTGCTCTGGGCGGTCAAGCGGCTCGGCTACGACCGCAGAGGCTGGCTTCTCCAGACCGCCATCACCTGGGTGCTGCTGCCCGCGACCTGGCTGCTCGTGGCGCCGGACCGCAACGTCAACTGGGTCTGGAAACCTTTCGGAAAGCCGCAGGAGCTGCTCGCGCCGCCGCTCTACCTCCTGGCTCTCTGCTTTCTCTATCCGCTGCTGCTCTATCTCCCGACCCACCTGGTGCTCCGGCGCTGGATGAAAGGCGCAGAGGTACCCTCATGACATCGCGAGCTTGTCGACATGCTGCCCTCGTCTTGGCTCTGGCGGGTCTGAGCAGCGCTCCGGCGCTGGCCCACCGCGACGACTACCTCAACGAGACCTTCGTGTTCCAGACGCTCGCGGCCCGCGAATTCGAACCCGAGCTGTGGCTGGACTACGCTCCCGGGACGGACGATCGGCCCCGCTTCACGGCCTATGCGCTCGCCTTCGAGTACGGGATGACGGAGCACTGGATGGTGGACGGCTTTGCCGGTTGGATCGATCCGGCCGGCGAGGACCCTTCCCTGCAACGCCTGCGGGCCGAGACGCGCGTGCGGTTCGGCGAGGAAGGGGATCGTCTCGTCGATGTGGCAGCCTCTTTCGAGGTCGAGTACGAGAAGGAGAAAGAGCTTCTGGCCCGGGACTCCTCTGCACAGCCGGAAGTCGAGAAGGATCTGTCCCTGACCTCGCGGCTGGTGCTGTCCCGCGATCTGCCCCACGAGCTCAATGTGACGCTGAACCTCGACCTCACCCGCGAGCTGCGTGAGGACCGCGCCGACCGCTGGACGCCAGGGTTCGCGCTCGCGGCGCGGTACCCGCGCGAGGCGTTCCTGCGGTACGGTCTCGAGCTGCGGCAGGATTTCGGTGAGGAGCGCGAGTCCCTTCTCGTGCCGCAGGTGTGGTTCAGCTTCCCGCACGAGGCGACGCTGAAGCTCGGCGCGGGGATCGACCTGGACGGCTCGCGCCGGCAACACTTCCTGCGCATGGTGTACGAGATGGAGTTCTGAGCTCAGCTCGAACCGCGCCGCGGACTCGAGCTGAGGCGGCCCTATCCTACTTCTCCGGCGGCAGACTGTAGATCACCTCGTCCTTCTCGTTGCGGAACTCCATCCGGGCGATGTTGTCCTTGTCCACATAGAGACGGATTCGCCGGCGGCCCTGGGTGTCCTTGAGGCTGAGGATGGCGGAGCGGTCGACCGACCCGAGGAAGACCCGTTCCGAGGGTCCCTCTCCGCGCTCGCTGGCCTCCTGCATCTGCTTCTCGATGCGGGCCTTCTCCTCACCGGTCGCCTGCATCATCTGGACGTAATCGAAAATGTCGGGTTTGACCGGCCGGTCCATGACGTGGAAGCCCGCGTTGCGGGATGTCCCGTCGTCCTGATACTGCATGTAAAGGATCTGGTCGTTGTTGAACTGATCGAACGTGAACATGGCCCCGGCATCGTAGCCCTGGGCCTTCTGCTCGCCGGCGTGGACCAGGCCGCCCGATTCCGTGCCCTCGTTGTTGAAGAAGATGATGCCTCCCGCGTCCCGCTTGCGCGGCAGCTCCTTGCCCTTGAGGATCGGCCCCGGCATCCGTTGGGGATTGGCGATCACAAGCGCCAGCTTGCCGTCCGGCTGCACGACATTGATCCGTTCCACGTCGATCTCCGTGAAACGTTGCTTCTGCGGTGCGGTCTGGAAAGCGGTCAGGAAGAGGAGCGCGAAGCACGCCGTGGAAGCGACGGCATACCCCTTGAGGAACCGGACCTCTCGATTGAGCTTGGTTTCTGGATTCATGGGTTCATCCTCCCTGGGACGTTCCCGCTGCACTACGTCGGCTTCGCGGGCGAGGTTTCGGGCGCAGGTCCGGCCGCTCACGCCGCGGGGATACTTACTCTGTAAAGATCGCGTACCCAACTGATTTCAAGGCGGCGCCAGACGAGCCCGGCCCAGGTGGACCGGGGGCTCGAGGTCTCCGGACTTCCGTCGGGGATCACCGCCGGGACGTGCCTCTCGTCCTCATGCCGTCCAGGCTGTAGGGCCCGGACCCGCGG
>JBJMGZ010000809.1:0-14560 GCA_045807605.1 Thermoanaerobaculia bacterium
TCGCGGAGAAGGTGCTGGAGCACAGCCGGGAGGACGACTTCATCTGGGTGCAGGACTACCAGCTCATCCACGTCGCCCAGTTCGTGAGCGAGAAGGCCGAGCGCGGCATCGGCTTCTTCCTCCACATCCCGTTCCCGCCGCTCGACATCTTCCTGAAGCTGCCGTGGCGGGCCCAGGTCCTGAGCGCCTTGCTCGCCTACGACCTGATCGGGTTCCAGACCTCGCGCGACACCCGCAACTTCCTGACCTGCATCGAGCGCCTGCTGCCGGAGGCGGAGATCCACGACCAGGGACCGGTGGCAGACGTGCGGCTGGGCTCGCGGACGATCCGCGTCGGAGCGTTCCCGATCGGCATCGACTACGGCTCGTTCGAGGAGAGCGCGCGCTCCGGCCAGGTGGAGACCCGGATGGCCGACCTGCGGGGCAAGATCGGCTCCTACGACCTGATCCTCGGCGTGGACCGGCTCGACTACACGAAGGGTCTCCTCGAGCGTCTCGAGGCCTTCCGCAACGCCCTGCGCCGCTTCCCGGAGCTGCGCGAGCAGGCGCTGCTGTTCCAGGTGGTGGTCCCGAGCCGCGAAGGGGTGCCGGAGTACCAGGCGCTCAAGGCGACCCTCGACCAGCTCGTAGGCGAGATCAACGGCGAGTTCTCCACGGCCGGCTGGGTGCCCGTCCACTACCACTACAAGAGCCTGCCGCGGCAGGACCTGGTCTCTCTCTACCGGATGGCGCTGGTCTGCTTCGTGACCTCCATCAAGGACGGGATGAACCTGGTGGCCAAGGAGTTCGTGGCCTGCCAGATCGAAGGCTGCGGCGTGCTCGTCCTGTCCGAGTTCGCGGGCGCCGCGGCGCAGCTCCAGGAAGGCGCGCTCCTGGTCAACCCGCACGACATCGAAGGCATGGCCGACGCTCTGAAGCAGGCCTTCGACATGGACGAGGACGAGCGCCACCATCGCATGCGCCGCATGCAGGAGATCGTGAGAGAGCAGGACATCTTCTGGTGGGTGGACTACTATCTCGGCGCCGCCCTGGGAGAGATGCCGGAAGACGTCCGGCCGCCCAAGGAGTACTTTCCGCCGATCAGCGTCGAAGAGAACTGGCTTTGAACGAAATTGATCCCGTCCCCCCTCTCCCCGACCCTCTCCCCCGTGCCGGGGGAGAGGGGGAAAAGCGCTCACCGTGGCACCTCGACCTTTTCGAAGATCTGCCGCAGGATGTCCGGCAGGGTGGTGCCCTCCATCTCGGCCTCGGGCGTGAGGATGACGCGGTGGACCATGACGGGGCCGGCCATCTCCTTGACGTCGTCGGGGGTGATGAAGTCCCGGCCGCGGAGGACCGCGAGGGCGCGTCCGCTCTCCAGGAGGGCGAGCGAGGCGCGCGGGCCGGCGCCGATGTGGATGGCTTCGTGGTGACGCGTGGCGGTGACGATCGCCAGGATGTAGCCGAGGATGTTCTCCTCGACGCGCACGGCGCGCGCGGTCACCTCGCGGGAGACCAGGATCTCGTCCGGGGTGAGGACGGGGGAGAGCTCGCGCACGGCGTCGTCATGGAGGCGCCGGCCGGCCGCGTAGGCGGAGAGCATCTGCGCCTCCTCGCCCTTCTCCGGGTAGTCGATGCTGATCTTCAGCAGAAACCGGTCGCGCTGGGCTTCGGGCAGCGGATAGGTGCCCTCGAACTCCACCGGGTTCTGCGTGGCGAGCACGGTGAAGACCGGCGAGATGACGCGGCGGTCGCCGTCGAGGGTGACAGCCTTCTCCTGCATGGCTTCGAGGAGCGCCGCCTGGGTGCGCGGCGGCGTGCGGTTGATCTCGTCGGCGAGCAGCAGGTCGGCGAAGATCGGGCCGGCGCGGAACTCGAAGTCCTGCGTCTTCTGGTTGTAGATGCTGGTCCCCAGCAGGTCGGCCGGCATGAGGTCCGGGGTGAACTGGATGCGGCGGAAGCGGGTGCCGAGCAGGCGCGACAGGGTGAGCGCCAGGAGCGTCTTGCCCGTGCCCGGCACGCCTTCGAGAAGGGCGTGCCCGCCGGCCAGCAGGCAGACGAGGAGCTGCTCCTTGACCGAGTCCTGCCCCATGATGACGCGGTCGAGCCCCTGCCTGAGGAGCCGCCACTTCTCCGTGACCTCACTTGCGCTCTGCATCCCGCTTTGCATGCGAAACTCTCCTGAAGGCCTGGTTGATCTTGTGGAGCGCCTGGTCGAAACGCTCGCGGGAGAGCTCCTCCCCCTTGACCGGCACGTACCCGTCGAGGAGGGCCTTCGACCGCTCCTCCAGGGCCTTTCCCCGCAGGCCGGTCTCCACGGCCAGGGTATGGACGAAGCTCTCGTGGAAGAGGAAGACCGCGTCGCCCCGCTGCAGCGCGCGGTCGTAGAGGTCGGCCAGCGAGTCGAGCAGCTCGACGGCATCCGATCGCGTGTCTCGCTCCTCGCGCTCGGGCGGGCCGAGCCGTCTGGAGGAGCGCCAGAAGGCCGCGCCCGTGGCGATCAGGCCGAGGAGCAGCAGCGGTCCGAGACCCCAGCCCGCGAGCATGTCGAGAATGCCGCCCGAGTCGTCGAGGCCGTGGGAGCGCTCGTCGAAGAGGACCGGGCGCCGCTCGGGAACCCCGGCGAGCGCCTCCAGGAGCGCCAGGTGGTGGGCCTGCCCGAGATGGAGGTTCTGGAAGATCTCGGGAGTCGCGAGGAAGATCACGTCGCCCGCGCCCAGCGCCTGGCGCACGACGAGCGGCGCCTCGCCGGCGAGGAACACCGCGTGGCCGCCGGGGAGGGCGGGCAGAGAGAGGAAACGGGCGGTCGGCGGGACCAGGTGGGCCACGCCGGGCCAGAGCGGGAAGACCTTGCGCACCGGCTGCCTGCCTTTGAGCTCCTCGGCATGGCCGGGCCCGTAGGCACGGTCGAAGGCGAGGACCAGCCGTCCGCCGCCGCGCACCCAGGCCTCCTCGTCGGGAGTCAGCAGCCGGAGCACCGGAGGCTTTTCCTCCTCTTCGCCTGCCTTTTTCCTGCGCTCCTTCTCCTCTTTCTCGCGCCGTTCCTCCTCCTCGCGCATCCGCCGCTCGAGCTTGTCGTCCGGGCCCTCGTCGTCCTTTTCGTCCCTTTCGTCCTTTTCGTCCTTCTCCTCTTCCTCGTCTTCCTCCTCGAGAAGGAGCGGCCCCACCACGGGCTGCACCCGCAGCACGACGCCGTTGGCCGGCAGGCCGGGCTCGACCCGGCGGTGGAGCGTGGCGGCCGTGGAGCGCTCGCGGAGGTAGGCGAAGGCGAGGGACAGCCCCTCCTCGCCGGTGTTGAAGACGGAGCCGGGCGAGAAGGCCTCCTGGACGGAGCGGCGGTCGTAGCGCACCCAGACCAGGACCCCTGCCAGGTAGAGCGCGGCCGCGAGGGCGGCCAGGCGCAGGCCGCGGCTCACGCGGCGCGCTCCCGGACCGCCGAGAGCAGGGAGAGGGCCATCTCCTCGGATTCGCGGAGGGCCTCGGCCGTGCTCTGATCGCGCCCGTACCACTCGCGCTCGAAATGGCGGGTGATCTCGACGAAGCCGGAGCGCCAGCCGGTGCCGGGCGGCACGGCCGAGACGTACTCCCAGTTCGTGCGCCCCTTGCGGTAGTGGAGCGTGCCGGCGCGGTAGAGCGCCACCAGCACGGCGTGGTACCAGGCGCGGATCGCCTCGCGCGCCCGGCCGGCCGCGGCCAGCTCGCGGGCGTAGCGCTCCCACTCGTTGGCCTCGCGCGACAGCGGATCGTCGTCCGCGGCCGGGGGCAGGGGAGCGGGTCCGGCCACGGCCGGGGCCGCGCCGCGCCGGCGGCGGCGGAGCACCCGCCAGCCGACCCAGCCGAGCACCAGGGCGAGGGCCACCACCAGGACCGTCACTACCACGAGGTTCAGCCCGATCCTCGATCCGCCGGAGGAGCGGCTCCGGAACAGCAGGTCCAGGAGCCAATCCCAGATCTTCGCGAAGAAGTCGCTGACCGCCTGGGCGATCGGCTCGAGGAACCCCTGGAGCGCGGCGAACAATCCGCCGTCCTTCACCTCCGGCAACCGGCCCCCCTGGGGCAGCGCGGCCAGGGTTTCGCGGGCGCGGATCTTTTCCAGCAGCTTCGGATCGGGCGCGGGCGGCATGCCGTCGTCGGTCTGCGCGGGCAGCGCGGCGACGAGCTGGCCGAGCGGGGGAGCGGCAGCGCGGGCGGCCTTGAGGTTGGCCGCGTTGGCGATCGGACCGAGCACGGAGCGGTCCGGCTCCACCTGGTCCTCGCCGAACGCGATCCGGTCCTCCAGCAGCCCGCGAGCACCGGTCCTCGCCCCGACCCAGTCGCCGGCGCGCAGGAGCGCCTGGATCCCTTCGAGCCGGTCCCGGTAGGCCGCCGGGGAGATCGTCCCGGCCGCGAGCGCCTGCGGCAGCAGGAGGAGGCCCGCGAGCAGGAGCACACGGACGGCCACGGACTGCGCCGAGACGCTGTCCGTGCCGGTCCGTGCCGGTCCGTGCTCGTCCGTGCTCCGGATCTCCGCGAACCAGGCGGCGAGGTCCTCGCCGCTCTCGCGGGCCCGCACCCGGCGCACCGCCGCCACCAGGGAGGCGATCCAGAACGGCTCCACGACCGTGACCGCGCAGGCCACGACCAGCAGCACGTACTGCTGATTGTCCCCGCTCAGGGCCACCTGCCACCAGGAGAGGTCCAGGCCCGAGGCGCCGCCCGCGAGCCAGAGCCCGAGCGCGAAGAGGAAGAACAGGTTCAAGAGCGCGATCGCCAGCGCCACGCCGAAGACCGCGGTCAGCCCCAGGAACGGGACGAACGGCCGCAGCGTGCGCAGCGGGAGAGCGAGCGATGCCAGCGGCCCGGGGCGCTCCTGCAGGTAGGACGTGGCCGCGGCGAGCCCGGCGTAGAGCACGATGAGGGGCAGCGCGATCCCCGTCCAGCCGAGGAGGACGAAGAGCAGCTCGGCGAACGTCGCCGCGTAGGCATAGGCCGCGAACGAGGGGAAGGAGGGCCGCAGCGCGCGCAGCGGGATATTGCCGCGGGCGACGGCCGCGCGGCCCGAGAGCGCCAGCGCGCAGGCGCGGGCGAACACCGCCCGTCCCCATAGCGCCGGCAGCAGGGCGAAGGCGACGAGCCAGGAGAGCGACATCAGGTAGTCGACGTAGCTCGTGGCGCTGTCGCCGAGCTGGAAGAGCCGGTTGAGGAAGTGGGCCTCCAGGAAGCGCAGCGGGAGCGACGTGAGGGCGAGCAGGCCAGCCCAGCCCGCGACCTCGCGCGGCACGAGCTCGGCGGCCTCGTCGAGCACATCCGTCACGGAGACGCCGCCCGGCTTCACAAAGCCTCCACGAGGACGGCGCCGATCCAGGCCCGCAGCACCGCGGCCCCGGCGAGCAGGGCGAGCGTGAGCAGGACCACGAAGAGCGTGCGCACGGCCGTGCCGCTCTGGCCGACCGTGGCCCGGCGCAGGGCCAGGCAGGAGGTGCAGTGGTGCATCCCCTCCCAGAGCGTGGAGCACGACTGGCAGATCGGCTTGCGGCAGGAGACGCAGATCGCCAGGGCGGAGCGTTCCGGGTGATAGAAGCAGTGAGCGGGGGCGGCCATGGGAGTCGATGAAGGTCGTCGAGTCGTGCGAGCGTATGGGAGGTTGCGGTAGAATTCTACCGTTCACCCGAGGAAACGCCCAGAGGGGGGCTTCGGCCCTGAGACGGCGGACCGGGCGAGGAGACCCTATGCCTTGCAAGAACCATCCATTCGTCGAAGACCGGTTGACCCGCTGCTCGCGGTGCGCCGAGGCCTTCTGCCCGGACTGCATCGTCGAGATCGGCGGGCTGCCGTACTGCCTGAGCTGCAAGACCGAATCGATGCGCGACCTGCGCTCGGGCGTGCCGTTCCGGGAGCTCGACATGGCCACGGTCGGCCGCCGGTTCGTGGCGATCTTCATCGACGGCCTGATCGTGACGATCCCTGTGATAGTCCTGGGCTTCCTGGTTCTCCTGCCTCTCGGCTTGCTCAAGCCGCAGCCGGGGATGGAGGGGCTGCCGCCGGCCCTGGCGGTCTTCGGCAACGTGATCGTGAGCCTCGGCGCCGCCGCCATCTACGTCCTCTACGAGGGGCTGATGCTCGCCGCGGGCGGGCAGACGGTCGGCAAGAAGGCGATGCGGGTCAAGGTAGTCACGGCCGAAGGGGGAGAGATCACCAAGGGCCAGGCCTGGGGCCGCGCGGCCTCGCGCCAGGTCCTGGGTATCGTGCCCTGCCTGGGGCTGATCGACTACCTGGTCGCCTTCGGCCAGGAGCGCACCGCCATCCACGACATGATGGCCAAGACCCGGGTGGTGAACTGGGAATGACGGCATGGCCCTGACGACGCGCGCCTACTCCGGGCCCGAGTGCCCGCGGTGCGGCGGCTATCTCGACCTCGACCGGCTGGCGGCGGGGGAGCAGCGTTGCCCGATCTGCGGCGGCGTCTTCCTCGCCACCCCGTTCCGGCCGCCCGCGCTGCGCGAGCGGGTGGGGAGCATGGCCGAGGCCGGACCCGAGGGGGCGGTTCCCTGCGCCCGCCATCCGGGCAACGCCGCGGTGGACAACTGCAGCCGCTGCGGCGTCTTCATGTGCAATCTCTGCCGGATCGAGATCGAGGGGCAGGAGCTCTGCCCGGGCTGCTTCGACCGCCTGACCGCGCAGGGGGTCCTGTCCGGAGCGCAGACGCGCATCCGGGACTACCGCGGCATGGCGGTCTCCTTCGGCGTGCTCGGTCTCCTGTTCTCCTGCTTCGGGCTGCTCACCGGCCCGGTGACCTTGTTCTTCGTGGCGCAGGCGGTGCGCCAGAAGCGCCTCTGGAACGAGCAGGGGGGCACCGCGGCGCTCGTGCTCGCGGGCCTGCTCGGGGCGGCGCAGATCGCGATCGGTATCTTCTTCGTCGTCAGCCTGTTCACCCCTTTATTCGGGACCGGGCCATGAACGGGCCGCCGCGCTACACCCGACGCTACCTGGGCCGCGCCCAATCCATATCGGAGCGGGTCCGCACCTACTGGACCGACGAGGCGCTGGAGGTGGACCGGGTCGACAACTACGAGATCCGCCGCCGGCGCGTCTTCTTCGACGAGATCCTGCTGGTCACGCTGCACACCACGCGCGGATTCCTGATCGCGATCCTCCCCTTCTTCCTGGGGCTTCTCTTCGCGGCCATCGCCCTCGCCATGAAGGAGGAGCCGGACGCGAGCACGATCTTCTGGATCGGAGCGGCGCTCTTCGTCGCCTTTGCCGTGGGAGCCGCGCTCGCGCCGGTCTGGGTGGTCACGGTCTACGGCAAGCGGACCCGCGCCCGCATGCACTTCCGGATGAGACAGTCGAAGGCGCGGGAGGTCTACGCCGAGATCTGCCGCGCCGCGTCCGACGCGCAAAGGGCGCTCGCCCTGCGCCTGACGAACGACATCCCCGAGCCGCCACCGCCGCCGCCGCCCCTCCCGCTCTCGGACTCGGAGCTGCCGCCGCCGCTCCCGCCCGCCGAATCCTCGCGTCCGGGGGAATGAAGTCGTGGAACTGCGCCACGGAGTCTGGTAGGCTATCGTCCTTCAAGGAGACGGAGGGTGGAATGGACCAGGAGCTGAAAGCCTATCTGGACGAGCGGGAAACCCGGATGGAAACGCGCATGGACGAGCGGTTCAAGCAGTTGGAGACCGAGGTCCGCCACACCAGGGTCCTGGTGGAGGGGGTGCACGACAACGTCCGCCTGCTCGCCGAGGCGACGATCAGCACCGGCGAGCGCATCGATTCCCTGCGGAAGGAGACCACGGGGAAGCTCGAGCAGATCGAGGGCTCCGTCGGAATGATTCACAAGATCCTGGTCCCCCGCGTGGAGAATCTGGAGGGCCGCCTGAAGATCCTGGAGGACAAGGCGGAGCGGGAGAACCGGGACATCCTCGAAGTCCTCCGCGAGAGATTCGGGTTCCGTCAGGCCTAGTCCTTTTCCTTTTCAAACCACCGGGCAACCAGCACGTCGGTCGAGGAGTGGAGGACGATCGACGCCGTGATCACCACGGCCATCACCTGGAACAGGCGCTCGGAGTGCGGCACGGCCGAGGCCAGGATCAGCAGCGAAAAGAACACCGAGGCGAAGCCGCGGGGGCCGAACCAGGAGGCCGCGGCCAGCTCCCGCGCGCCCAGGCCGCTGCCCGCGAGCGAGATCGCGAGCGAGAGCGGGCGCGCCAGGAACAGGGCGAGAAACGCGAAGACATAGCCGGCGAGCGGCACCTCGGCGAGCAGCCGCAGCGTGATGAGCGAGCCGAACACCATCAGCGCCGCCAGCTTGAGCAGCTCCGCGATCCCCTCCCCGAGCCGGTCGAAGTCCTCGCTGGCGTGCGGCGCGAAGGTCTCGACCATCATCCCCGCGGTGAACGCGGCCAGGAACAGGTTGGCATGGGTGAGCGAGGCGGCGGCCAGCACCAGCAGCCCGATGGCGAAGGCGAGGAGCGGCCCATAGGCTCCGGCCGTGGAGAAGAACCGCGAGCGTTCCAGCCGGATCACGATCCAGGGCACCACGATGCCGATGGCGACGCCGAGCGCCACCTCGCCGAGCAGCTTGAGGGGGTCCGCGTCGTCGCGTCCCGCGAGGGCGAGGAGGGTCACCACCACGGGCAGGGCGAGGCCGTCGTTGAGCCCGCTCTCCAGGTTGAGCAGGTTGCGCAGGCGCTCGGGGGCCTCCTCGCGTCCGACCAGGGCGGAGGCGAGCACCGGGTCGGTGGGGCTGAGCGCGGCGGCGAGCAGGAACGATTGCAGCCAGGGGAGGCCGACCACGAAGCGGCCGAGGAGGGCCATGCCCGCGATGGCGAGCGGCATGCCGATCAGCAGGGCGCGGGCGGTGCGGCTCCCCTGCTTGCGCAGGTCGCGCAGCCGCACCTCCATGCCGTCGGCGAACAGCACGCCGAACATGGCGATCTCGATGAACTTCGACACCGCCGGATCGCGCGGCTCCAGGGGGAGCCATCCGAGCCCGCCCGAGCCGAATGCGAAGCCGGAGAGCAGGAAGAGCACCGAAATCGAGAGGATGCTCCGATGGGCGAGCGCCGACAGCAGCACGGCCACCAGCAGGGTGAGGGCGAAGGCGAGGAGGGCGGGCATTGGACGCCAAGCCTGCAGGAGCCGGGCCAGCGCCGGTGAAAGACCGGTGTCTGGAACCGCTCTTGCAGCATGCCCTATGGACGCGCTCTGAAGGAGGTCGAGCATGGCACGGACGCAGGAAATCGAAGAACCGCAGGTGCAGTCGGAACCCAAGCCGCCGTATCCATCGCAGAAGCTGGACAAGCCGGGGATCGAGGCGGAGATGGAGCTCAAGCCACAGTGGCGGGCTCCGAAATACAAGGCGGCGGGCAAGCTGGAGGGCAAGGTGGCGCTGGTGACCGGCGCCGACAGCGGCATCGGGCGCGCGGTCGCCTATCTCTACGCCCGCGAGGGAGCGGACGTGGCGATCACCTATCTCCCCGAGGAGAAGAAGGATGCGGAGGAGACGCGCAAGGCGATCGAGGAGGAAGGCCGGAGGTGCCTGGACCTCCCGGGCGATCTCACGGATCCCGAATTCTGCCGCGACCTGGTCGAGCGGACGGTGCGCGAGCTGGGCCGCCTCGACATCCTGGTCTCCAATGCCGCCTGGCAGAACCGCAAGAAGAGCCTGGGCGAGATCACCGAGGAGGAGTGGCACCGGACGTTCCAGACCAACATCGACGCCTATTTCCACCTCGCCAAGGCCGCCGTCCCGCACCTGAAGCCGGGCAGCGCGATCATCGCGACCGGCTCCGAGGTGGGCGTGATGGGATCAGAGGACCTGGTCGATTACGGCGCGACCAAGGGAGCGATCCACACGTTCAGCAAGTCGCTGGCGCAGAACGTGGCGAAGCGCGGCATCCGCGTGAACGTGGTGGCGCCCGGCCCGGTCTGGACGCCGCTCAACCCGGCCGATCAGGGGCGAGCCCGGAGGATGTGAAGAGCTTCGGCGCCAAGCAGCCGATGAAGCGCGCCGCCCAGCCGGAGGAGATCGCCCCCGCCTACGTCTTCCTGGCGAGCGACGCCGACTCTTCCTACATCACCGGCATCGTGCTTCAGGAAATGGGCGGGCTGACGACCGGCGGGTGAAGTCCTCGCCTGGGACGTCACGGCAGCAGCTCCAGGTAGATCGGCGCGTCCCGGTCCAGGTAGCTCCGGCCCGGGACGTTCACGCCCGTCGCCTTGAAGTTGCGGTGCAGGGTGATCCCCCAGAGCTCCAGGACGAGGAGGACGGCCGTGATCGCGGCGAGCGCCTGCCAGAGACGGCGGGGCGGATCGGCGGGGAGGGGAGTGACGAGCGAGATCAGCCAGACCAGCGCCACGGCGAGGAAGGTCAGCCAGAAGGGGAGGAAGAGCAGGCCGAGCCTCACGTAGCCGAAGAAGAGGCCGGTCGCCACGAGAAGGGAGGCGGTCAGCAGCAGCACCACCCAGGCCCAGCGCCGCGGGGTTCCTGGTTTCGCGAGGCAGAGCACGAGGCCGAGCAGCGCGAGCGGCGCGCCGATCCAGTAGCCCGCCTTCGAATCCGGCACGAAGATGTCCACGGGCCGGCGCTTGCCGGTGAGACCTCCGGGCCAGTTCCACTGGGTCCAGCCCAGGGTGAAAGCCTCGGAGACGAGCTTCCACTTCTTGCCCACCAGGAGGACGAAATCGGCCGGGTTCTCCCGCGCCCAGTCCCAGGCCATGCGGTCGCCGTGGAGGATGAACTCCACGTGCTGCGGGTCGCGCAGGTCGAGGCCGGGGTTCTGCGCCTGCGAGGAGAGCCAGGCTCGCGAGAAGCCGCCTTCGGCCATCGGGTTGTTGGCCAGCGCCAGGTTGATCGGTCCGTAGAGGGTCAGCGGCACGAAGGTCGGCAGGTCTGCCGAATACTTCTCATTGACGGCCTGCATCCGGAGTGCGTTGCGGATCGTCCAGGGAGTCACGATCAGGACCCACCCCAGCGCCACCAGCGCCCATGGCTTCCTGCGTGCTCCCAGCAGGCCGATGCCGATCAGGAGGACCGCGACGAGCGCGCCCTCCGCCCGGGTCAGGGCCAGGCCTCCGAGGAGCAGGCCGAGAGCGAGAGATGTGAAGGGTGTAGGGGAGGGGTTTACCCCCTCCCGGGCGGGGGCAAGCCCCGCCCCTACATCGAGGCCGATCGAGAGCGGATGCTCGAACCGCCGGGTCCAGATCAGGAGCGCGAGGAGGAGCAGCACCAGGTAGAGGCTCTCCGTCACCGGCGCGATCGAGAGGACATAGAGGCCGAAGTGGTAGACCCCCAGGAGCGCGGCGATCAGGGCAACGGTCCTTCCCAGGTAGGGCCGGACCAGGAGGTAGAGCAGGCCGATGGCGACGCTCCCAAGCAGGGCCATGACCGACTTGACCGCCACGTGCGGCACTCGCGCTCCGGCCTCTCCGGCGCCCAGGAGCGTGTGGACGAAGGCCAGGAACCAGGCGAAGCCGGGCGGGTGGAAAGGGACGCCCTCGTCGTAGAGCTTGCCTTCGAGGAGCGCGCGGGCGTAGCTGTAGAAAGTCTCCGCGTCGCCCTCGTAGAAGAGGGTGTAGGGCCAGGTGAAGTCGCGGTTCGAGCGCAGGAAGATCAGCCGGTGCACCCAGGCGAGCAGGGTCAGGCCGGCGGCGATCCAGAGGTCGGTCCGCGGCGGGGGGGCCGGTTTCTCCTTGCGGGCCCGACGCTGCGCTCTCTTGCGGTTGATCCCATTCCCCCTCTCCCCATCCCTCTCCCCCGTGCCGGGGGAGAGGGGGTCAGGGAGGCATCATCTTATTGCGTGCAGGTGGGGCGGGCGCCGCAGGCGATGCCGTGGGCGTTGAAGGCGTCCCAGATGCGGCAGCCGTTCGGCGTGCCGTTCGCCAGGTTGCCGTCGTCGTCGTCGACCGACAGGTAGACCGTGTACCAGTTCTGCGCGCCGCAGCCGTCCACGACGGCGGCGGGGTTGCACTTGCCGCCCGAGGCCACGCGGTAGGCGCTCTTGCTCGGCGTGAGGCTCTTGTACCAGATCGAGTCCATGGTCGACCAGCCGGTCGTCGTGCCCCAGCGCGCGATCAGGTTCTGCGCCAGGTCCCAGTTGGCGGAGCTGGCGATGTAGCTCTCGCAATGGCCCTCATAGCCCATCGGCCCCTGGTAGGCGCCGATGAAGATGAACTGGTAGTACGGGCAGGAGTAGCGGTCGCAGTTGATGCCGCTGTTGACCGCCACGTTGGCCGGCTTGGCGATCGTGGCGCTGCCGCCGAGGGCGAAGTCGGCCACGTCGCGCACGCCGGTGCAGGCCGTGCAGTTGGCGCAGTTGACGCCCGGCTGGAAGTTCGGGCCGATGCAGGGGTCCTTGGTCTCCAGGAAGGCGAAGGTGTCGCCCACCGCCTCGCCCGAGCCCGCGTCGCTCGCCGCGCCGCCGGTGTTCGTGTCCATCCCGTGGCCCCACTCGTGGAGGAACACGGCCGCGATCTCGCCCGTGTTCGAGCAGCCGCCGCCGGAGCGGTAGAAGTTCACCGTGCTGCCGTTCCAGAAGGCGTTGCAGGTGCTGTTGATGTTCATGTTGGCGGTCAGCGTGCCGTTCAACCAGGCGTTGGCCGGGTGATAGGTGGCCGCCTTCCGGTTGATGTTGGTCAGGTGGTAGTAGCCCGAGCGCGTCGCGTGCGTGTTGCCCGCGCCGCCCGATCCCGGCGTGGTGCAGTCGGTGCCGGCGCTGGTGCCGAAGGCGAGGTTGCCCGTCGCGCTGTCCGACTTCGAGATCGCGCCGCAGTTGTCGGCGATCTTGATGTAGCGGCCGTTGAGCGTCGCCGTGGCCGTGCCGCCGCCGTAGGTGTAGTTGCCGGCCGCGTCCGTGACCACGGTCGCGCCGTTGGTGACGTTGGTGTAGGGGAAGCCGACCACGGTCTCGGGATCGGTGTTGGTCGTCGGGTAGACGCCGCCCGTGACCTGGGCGTAGCGGTTCAGGTCCACGAGCTGCAGGAGCTTGCCGCTCCTCGCGTCGACCCAGGCCTGGAAGGTGGCCGGGTCGTCCGCCCGGCGGAAGGCGAGCTCCCAGACCAGGGCATGGCGGTAGCCGCTGCCGGCCACGCCGCGGAACGTCTCGGCCGGACGCTCGCCCGCGGTCAGCATGGGCAGGATCTTGAGCTGGCCGGCGTTGACCACCTCGGCCATGTCGGAGGGGCCGGAGCCGATCGCCTTCAAGACGGCCGCGAAGGCCGCCTCCCGGGTGAGGCGCGGCGTGGTGGAGATCCGCACGTCGGCGATCTTGTCCGTGCCGAACTGGATCAGGTTGCCGTTGTTGATCCGGAAGAAGGCGGTGGCGCCCTCGACCGGCACGCCCTTGTGGACCTGCTGCAGCTCGACGAGCCAGACCTGGCCCTCCTCGCCCACGTTGACCGTGGACTTCGGGTCGAGCCGCAGCTCCTCCTGCGCCACCCTGAACATCTCGGGGTACTCGGCCATGAAGGCGCGCACCAGGCGCTCGACGTCGCTCGCCCGCACCGGACCCTCGGCCGAGAGGCCGACGCGCGAGCGGGTGAGATTATTGCCGCGGCCCGGCAGCAGCGCCACGCCGGCGCCCTGGACCAGGTGCGGGCGGTCCGACCGGGTGTCCCAGCGGATCTCCCACTGATCGGAATTCACGGCGAGGAAGCGCCGCAGCTCGCCGCGTGACACCGCGGCGGCCTGGCGGATCGTCACGAGCGAGGGCTGGGCATCCAGCTCGGGAGAGCCGATCTCGCGCGAGAAGATCATCGCCTCCAGGCGGGCCAGGCCCTCCTCCGAGGACTCCTCCTGCGGCACGATGGCGAACGACAGGGACGGGACCAGCACGACGGACAGCATCAGCAGGAACAAGGCTCTGCGCATGTCGGCTCCTTTCCTACTGCGTGCAGGTCGGACGGCTGCCGCAGGCGATGCCGTGGGCGTTGAAGGCGTCCCAGATGCGGCAGCCGTTCGGCGTGCCATTGGCGAGGTTGCCGTCGTCGTCGTCCACCGACAGGTAGACGGTGTACCAGTTGGTCGAGCCGCAGCCGTCCACGGCGGCGGCGGGGTTGCACTTGCCGCCCGAGACGAGACGATAGGCGCTCTTGCTGGGGGTCAGGCTCTTGTACCAGATCCCATCCATCTTGCTCCAGCCGGTGGTCGTGCCCCAGCGGGTGATCAGGTTCTGCGCGAGGTCCCAGTTGGCCGAGCTGGCGATGTAGCTCTCGCAGTGGCCCTCATAGCCCATCGGACCCTGGTAGGCGGAGAGGCCCGAGGTGTACGGGCAGGCGTAGCGGTCGCAGTTGATGCCGGTGTTGCTCGCCACGTTGGCCGGCTTGGCGATCGTGGCGCTGCCGCCGAGGGCGAAGTCGGCCACGTCGCGCACGCCGGTGCAGGCCGTGCAGTTGGCGCAGTTCACGCCCGGCCGGAAGTTCGGGCCGATGCAGCCGTTCTTCGTCTCCAGGAAGGCGAAGGTGTCGCCCACCGCCTCGCCCGAGCCCTTGTCGCTCGCGGAGCCGCCGGTGTTGGTGTCCATGCCATGGCCCCACTCGTGGAGGAACACGGCCGCGATCTCGCCCGTGTTCGAGCAGCCGCCGCCGGAGCGGTAGAAGTTCACCG
>JBJMGZ010000810.1:0-5911 GCA_045807605.1 Thermoanaerobaculia bacterium
CGGCTAGGCTTGCCGCCGGCCCCCGCGGCCCTTTCTTTCCCTGGAGGACTTTCATGCGGAGATCCCTTCCCGTCGTCCTGGTCGCGCTCTGCCTGTCGGCGATGCCTGCCGCCGCGGCCGTCGATCCCAGCCTGCTCGCCGGGCTCAAGGCGCGCTCCATCGGTCCCGCGGCCATGAGCGGACGCATCGCAGCCATCGACGCATCCAACTCGGGGACCATTTACGTCGGCACCGCCACCGGCGGCGTCTGGAAGTCGGTCAACGGCGGCCTCACCTGGACGCCGATCTTCGACGACCAGCCGGTCGCCTCGATCGGCGCGGTGGCCATGGACCCCTCCAATCCCGACGCCGTCTGGGTCGGCACGGGCGAGGGCAACCCGCGCAACAGCGTCTCGGTGGGCAACGGCATCTACAAGTCGCTCGACGGCGGGCAGACCTGGCAGCACCTGGGCCTCGAGAAGACCGAGCGCATCCACCGCGTGATCGTCCATCCGCAGGACTCCAGGACGGCCTGGGTGGCCGCCCTGGGCCAGGCCTGGGGCGAGAACCCCGAGCGCGGCGTGTTCAAGACCCTGGACGGCGGCAAGACGTGGCGCAAGGTCCTCTACGTGGACGAGCGCACCGGCTGCGCCGACCTCGTGGTCGATCCCTCCAACCCCAACAAGCTCATCGCCGCCATGTGGGACTACCGGCGCTGGCCCTGGTCCTTCCGCTCGGGCGGCCCCGGCTCCGGCCTCCACGTCTCCTACGACGGCGGCGAGAGCTGGAAGAAGCTCACCGAGGAGGACGGCCTGCCCAAGGGCGACCTCGGCCGCATCGGCCTCGCCATGGCCGCCTCCGACCCGCGCGTCGTCTACGCCCTGGTCGAGGCGAAGAGCAACGCCCTGCTGCGCTCCGACGACGGCGGCCGCACCTGGAAGTCCGTCAACAGCGAGGGGGACGTGTCGCCGCGGCCCTTCTACTTCGCGGACATCCGGGTCGATCCCCGCGACCCGAACCGGCTCTACCGGCTCGCGTCGGTGCTCCATGCCTCGTCCGACGGCGGCAAGACGTTCGAGGCCATCGGCGGCTTCCGCGAGATCCATCCCGACCATCACGCCATGTGGATCGATCCCGGCGACCCGCGCCACATCCTGGAGGGCAACGACGGCGGCGTCTACGAGAGCCGCGACCGCGGCGCCTCCTGGCGCTTCATCTCGAACCTGCCGGTGCCGCAGTTCTACCACGTGCGCTACGACATGGCGGTGCCCTACAACGTCTATGGCGGTCTCCAGGACAACGGCTCCTGGAAAGGACCCAGCGACGTCTGGGAGAACGGTGGCATCCGCAACCAGCACTGGCAGGAAGTGGACTTCGGCGACGGCTTCGACACCGTGCCCGACCCGCGCGATCCCATGCGCGGCTATGCCATGAGCCAGGAGGGCTTCGTCATCCGCTATGACCTGCGGACCGGCGAGCGCAAGGACATCCGGCCGGCTCCTCCGGCGGGTGATGAGGACGACCTGCGCTTCAACTGGAACGCGGCCATCGCCATCGATCCGTTCGACCCGGACACGATCTACTTCGGCAGCCAGTACGTCCACAGGTCGACCGACCGGGGGGACACCTGGACGACGATCAGCCCCGACCTGACCACCGACAAGCCCGAGTGGCAGAAGGCGTCCGAGTCCGGCGGCCTGACCATCGACGCCACCGGCGCCGAGAACTTCACCACCCTGATCGCCATCGCGCCGAGCCCGGTCCAGAAAGGAGTGATCTGGGCGGGCTCCGACGACGGCCGGCTCCATGTCACCCGCGACGGCGGGAAGACCTGGACCAGCGTGGAGAAAAACGTCCGCGGCGTGCCCGAGAACACCTGGATCCCCCACATCCATCCCTCCACCTACGACGCGGGAACGGCCTTCGTGGTCTTCGACAACCACCGGCGCTCGGACTGGACGCCGTACGTGGCCCGCACCACGGACTTCGGCCGCACCTGGACCAGCCTCTCCACGAAAGATTTGCGCGGCTATGCCCTGTCGATCATCCAGGACCCGGTCGATCCCGACCTGCTCTTCCTGGGCACCGAGTTCGGCCTCTGGGTCTCGCTCGACGGCGGCAAGGGCTGGATGCGGTTCGACCAGGGCATCCCCACGGTCTCGGTCATGGACCTGGCGATCCACCCGCGGGAGCACGACCTGATCGTCGCCACCCACGGCCGCGGCCTCTACATCGTGGACGACATCCGGCCGCTGCGCTCGCTCTCCCGCTTGGCTTCCGAGACCACGCAGAAGGATGCCATCCGGCTGTTCGAGGTCGGCGACGCCATGCAGCACCAGGTGGCCCAGACCGGCTCGTCGCGCTTCCCCGGCGCCGGCGAGTTCCGCGGCCAGGGGCGGCCCTACGGCGCGCTGATCACCTGGTCGATGAACGTCCCCGGCCTGCCCCATCCGGACGAGGAGAAGGAGCGCGAGCGCAAAGAGGCCGAGCGCGCCGAGAAGGCCTCCGAAGGAAGAGGACAGCCACCGGTCACGGACGAGCCCTCCGAAGAAGAAGAGGCGGGCCGATCCGCCCCCCCCGGACGCCGCGGCGGCAAGAAGGGTCCCGAGGCGAAGATCGAGGTGATGGACGGGTCGGGCAAGGTGATCCGCACCTTCCAGGCGCCGGTGACCCAGGGGGTGAACCGGGCGGCCTGGGACCTGCGGCGCGATGCCTACAAGCGCATCCCGCGCCGGGACGCCAATCCCTTCCGCGATGCCGCCGGCCCCGAGGTGCTTCCCGGCACCTACCGGGTCCGCGTCTCCTACAAGGATCAGAAGTCCGCCGAGCAGACCGTGCGGGTGCTGCCCGATCCCCGCTACGAAGGGCGGCTCGGCGGCCGGCAGGCGAACTTCGAGGCCCAGGTGCGCGCCGGCAAGGTCCAGGAGGCCCTGGCCCAGGCCGTGGAGCGGATCAACCAGACCCGCTCGGACATCGATGCCGTGACGGCCAAGCTCAAGGCCCGGGAAGACAAGGACAAGGAGAAGAAGGACCCGGCCGGCGAAGCGCTGACGAAGTCCGGCCGCGAGCTGCGCAAGAAGCTCGACGAGGTCGAGAAGCGGCTCTGGCAGCCGGAGGGGACCAAGGGCATCCTGCCCGAGACCGACGCGGAGAACCGGCTCAACTACGCCATGCGGGCGATCGGCTCGTCCTACGACGCTCCGACCCCGGCCCAGCTCGCCTACCTGGAGCGGGCCGAGGCGGAAGCGCGCAAGGTGCTGGCCGACTTCAACCAGTTGTTCTCCCAGGACGTGGCGGCCTTCCGCGCCAGGGTGAAGGAGCTGGATGTGCAGCTCCTCCCCGAGGCCCCACCGATCTCGATAGAGTAGGAGCCGGCATGGAGGACAAGTGGATCGCGCTCAAGCTGGCGGAAGGGGACCGGCAGACGGCCTGGTTCCGCCTGGACGCGATCTCCGGGATCGCACCGGCGGGCCTGGGCAGCAGGCTCTGGATCCACGGCACGCCGGTGCTCGTCGAGGAGAAGCCGCCGCAGGTGCTGCAGAAGATGAAGACAGCCAAGTCCCTCCTCCCGACGTCCAAGGAGGATTCAAACTCCGCGAAGCGTCCTGCGTAAAAAGGGACGGAGGGACCACCCGACATGACTTCCAATCTCGAGCTGCGGGACGTGCGGAAGAGCTACGGCAAGTTCGCGGCCGTGGACGGCGTCTCGTTCGCGGTGCCCGAGACGGGCACCATCTTCGGCCTGCTCGGACCCAACGGGGCCGGCAAGACCACCACCATCCGCATGATCATGGACATCATCGCCCCCGACTCGGGCGAGGTCCGCCTGTTCGGCCGGCCGCGCGGCGCCGCGGAGCTGCGCCGCGTCGGCTATCTGCCCGAGGAGCGCGGCCTCTACCCCAAGATGACCGTGATCGATCAGCTCCTCTTCCTCGGCGAGATCCACGGCCGCAAGCGCCGCGACCTCGTGCCCGCCATCGACCGCTGGCTCGACCGCGTCGATCTCGCCAAGTGGAAGAAATCCAAGGTCGAGGAGCTGTCCAAGGGCATGCAGCAGAAGGTGCAGCTCATCGGCACGCTGCTCCACGAGCCGGAGCTCCTGATCCTCGACGAGCCCTTCTCCGGGCTCGATCCGATCAACCAGGAGCTGTTCCGCGACCTGTTCCACGAGCACCGCAAGCAGGGCCGGACCGTAATCCTCTCCACCCACGGCATGGAGCTCGCCGAGCGCATGTGCGACCACATC
The DNA here is from genome assembly GCA_045807605.1 of Thermoanaerobaculia bacterium. Lineage (GTDB taxonomy): Bacteria > Acidobacteriota > Thermoanaerobaculia > Multivoradales > UBA5704 > DATMER01. Next base: position 4,226 of record JBJMGZ010000810.1, read on the forward strand.
TGCCTCATCTCCCAGGGCAGGGTGATCCTCACCGGCGGCCTGCACGAGATCAAGCGGCGGATCGGCGGCAACGCCTATCGCCTGATCGCCGAGGGGGACCTCGACCGCCTCCATGGATTGCCCGAGGTCGAGCAGGCCGTGATCCAGGACGGCGTGGTCAAGCTCCTGCTGCGGCCCGACGCCGAGGGCTCCGAAGCCCTGCGGCGCATGATCGAGTTCCTGCGCGTCCACGAGTTCCGCTCCGAGGAGCCGGGGCTGGAGCAGATCTTCCTGAAGGCGGTGCGCGATGCAGCTTGACAACATCCGGATCGTCGCCCGGCGCGAGTACCTGCAGCGCATCCGCAGCAAGGGGTTCTGGATCGGCACGGTCATCTTCCCCCTGTTCGCCGTGGCCATGACCGTCCTCCCCTCGCTGCTCCTCATGCGCTCGAGGACCACGCAGAAGATCGTGGTCCTCGACGACACCGGCCGCGTCGCCATCCAGTTGAGCGCCGAAAGGCCGAAAAACGCGCCCCCGGAGCCGCGCGATCAGACGCGCCTGACCAGGATCGAGTTCCTCCGCGAGGTGGTACAGCCGGACCGCAAAGCCCAGGAAGAGGCTTTGAACCGGCGGGTCCTCGACAAGGAGATCGACGCCTGGATCCGGATCACCCCCGCGGTGCTCACGGGCGGACAGGTCGAGTACCGCGGCCGGAGCACGTCGAACTTCATGACGCAGGAGCTGCTCAGGGACCGGCTGACCGACGCGGTCCGGCGGGTGCGCCTGGCCGATGCCGGGTACGATCCGGACAAGGTCGGCGAGCTGTCGGCGAAGGTCGGCGTGCGCACGATCCGCGTCTCCAAGGAGGGCAGCCGCGCCGAGGGCGGAACCGGCGGCTTCCTCTTCGCCTACATCCTGTTCTTCATGCTGTTCCTGTCGCTCATCCTCTGGGGCCAGCAGGTGATGAACGGCGTCCTCGAAGAGAAGGGGAGCCGCGCCGTCGAGGTGATCATCTCGACGGTCAAGCCGTTCCAGCTCATGATGGGCAAGCTCACCGGCATCTGCCTGGTCGGCCTGACGCAGTTCGCGATCTGGATCACCACCATGGTCGTGGTGAGCGCGCCGGGGATCGTCGGCTCCATGGGCACGATGCCCGACGACTTGAAGATCCCGGCGCTCGGCCCGCTCGTGGCCCTGCAATTCCTCGTCTTCTTCGTGCTCGGCTTCTTCGTCTACGCGAGCTTCTACGCGGCTCTCGGAGCGGCCTTCAACAGCCTGCAGGAGGCGCAACAGGTGGCCGGGACCCTGGGCATCCTCTTCGCCGTGCCGGCCATCCTGATGCCGATGATCATCAACGCGCCGAGCTCGACGCTCTCGACCGTAATGTCGCTGATCCCGCTGTTCTCGCCCATGCTGATGCCGATGCGGATCGTCACGGAGACGCCGCCGGCCTGGCAGATCCTGACTGCCTACGTGCTCACGGCCGGATTCCTGATGCTGATGGTCTGGCTCTGCGGCCGCATCTACCGCATCGGCATCCTCATGTACGGCAAGAAGCCGACGATCCCGGAGCTGCTGCGCTGGGTCAGGTACTCGTGACAGACTAATCCCGTGTACACGCGCCCCTCCACCCGGCAGAGCTTCGGAGGAGGGGGTCTCAGCGGACCGTTCCCGCGCGACCTCCTCTTCATCGCCGGCGCGCTGCT
>JBJMGZ010000811.1:0-3396 GCA_045807605.1 Thermoanaerobaculia bacterium
GAGCGCTCAACCGGGGGTACGGCTATGGCGAGCTCTAGCCCCAATGTAGGGGCGGGGCTTGCCCCCGCCCGGGAGGGGGTAAACCCCTCCCCTACATCACTTCAAGCAGGGAAGGCCGAGGTGTCCGCGATGCCGAAAGCCCGTGCCGCGGTCGTCGGGGCGGGCTACGTGGCCGCCTTCCACATCGAGGCCATGGCCGGCGTCCCCGGCCTGGAGATCGCGGCGGTGTGCGATCCGGACCTCGAGCGGGCGCGGGCGCTGGCGAAGCGGTGGGGCATCCCCGCGGCCGTGGCGTCGATCGAGGAGCTGGCCGGCCTCGGCGTCCAGGTGGCGCACGTGCTCACCCCGCCCGACCTTCACGCGCGGGTGACCCGCCAGCTCCTGGAGGCGGGGATCGGCGCTTTCGTGGAGAAGCCGTTCGCCCTGTCGAGCCGCGAGGCCCGGGAGCTGGCGGAGCTGGCCGCGGCGCGCGGAGTCCCCCTCGGGGTCAACCACAACAACCTCCACCATCCGGCCTTCACGCGCCTCCTCGACTGGGTGCGGGCGGGCCGGATCGGCCGCGTCGAGCACGTGCGGATCTGCCTCTCCGTGCCGCTCGCGCAGCTCGACGCCGGGGACTTCTCGCACTGGATGTTCCGCTCGCCCGAGAACATCGTCTTCGAGCAGGCGCCGCACCCTCTGTCGCAGCTCCATGCCCTGATCGGTCCGGTGCGGGAGGCGCGCACAACCCTGCTCGGCACGCGGGAGCTGCACCCCGGCCAGGTCTTCCACGACCGCTGGTTGATTGCCGCGAGCGGCGAGCGCGGCACGGCGGAGATCTACCTGTCGTTCGGCCGGCCGTTCCAGCGCTGGACCCTGGAGGTCCTGGGGACCGACGGCTCCGCCGAGGCCGACCTCGGCCACGGCTTCTTCTCGTACGAGGAGAAGACCTCCTGGCTCGACTTCTGGAACGGCTTTCTCGCCGGCCGCCGGCGCGCCCGGTCGCTCAGCCGGGACGCCCGCGGGAACCTCCTCGGCTATGCCCTCTACACCCTGGGCCTCGGCCGCCGGGCGGACAGCTTCTTCGCCGGCATGCGCGGGTCCATCGAGGCGTTCCATGCCGCCCTGCGCGCCGGCGAAGCCCCGCCGGTCGACGCCGCCGCGGGGGCCGAGGTGCTGGAGTGGTGCGAGGCGATCGCGGACGTCGCCCGCCGCCCGGCCCACCCGGCAAATACTGCGGCGCTCCCCGTCCCCGCCGAGCCGGCGCCGCCGCGTCCCGGCGAGATCGTGGTCCTCGGCGGCACCGGCTTCATCGGCCGCCGGGTGGTCCAGGGGCTGCTCGACCGCAATGTCCCGGTCACCGCCGTGGTGCGGCGGACGCACGGCCTGCCGCCCGCGCTCCTCGAAGCCGCCCGCGACGGCCGCCTGCGTCTCCTCAAAGGAAGTCTGGAGGACCGCGCCTCCCTCGCCGCGGCCTTCCAGGGTGCACAAACCATTCTCCACCTCGCCACCGGCGGGGGAGACACCTGGGAGAAGGTCGAGCGCTCCATGGTCCGGGGCTCGGCCGGCGCTGCCGAAGAGGCTCTGGCGCAGGGGGTCGGGCGCTTCGTCTACGTCTCCTCGATCGCCGCCCTCTACGGCGGTCCCGATGCCGGCGCGGCCGTCCTCGAAGACTCGCTGGAGACGGACCCCCGGCCCGAGGCGCGGGACGTCTACAGCCGGGGCAAGGCCGAGACCGAGCGCGCCCTGGTCGCTCTCCATCGCGAGCGCGGCCTGCCGCTGGTCATCGCCCGGCCGGGGGTGGTGCTCGGCGAGGGCACGCCGTTCCAGCATCCGGGCCTCGGCCTCTGGGTGCGGGACAACCACTGCGTGGGCTGGGGGCTGGGAGAGAATCCGCTCCCCCTGGTCACCGCGGACGACGTGGCCGAGGCCCTGGTCCGGATCGCGCTCCACGAGGGAGACGATCTGCACGGCAAGGCCCTCAACCTCTGCGGCCGGCCGTCGCTCTCGGCGCGGGAGGTCGTGGACCAGCTGCGGATCGCCACCGGCCGGGACCTCCACTTCCACCCGCGCCCCCTGTGGCTCAGCCAGATCCTGGAGATCGGCAAGTGGGTGGTGAAGAAGGCCGGCCGCCGTCCGGGCACGGTCTTCCCGTCCTATCGCGACCTCAAGGCGCGGGCGCTCGTCCCCGCCCTGCCCAGCCGCACCGCCCGCGAGGTCCTCGGCTGGGCGCCGGTCGAGGACCGCGAGGGCCTGCTCGACCGGACCGTGCGCATCTATCGATGAGAGCGCCCCACCTGCTGCACGTCTTCTCGAACTTCGTGCCGACCGGCCCGGAGCTGCGCACCGTGGAGCTGATCGGGGCCTTCGGGCGGCGCTTCCGCCACTCGATCGTCTCCATGGACGGCAGGACGAGCGCGGCCGAGCGGCTGCAGCCGGATCTCGACGTGCGCCTCCTGCCGGAGCCTCCCAAGGCCGGATCCTTCGCCACGGCCCGCCGGCTCCGCAAGCTCCTTGGGGAGGAGCGGCCCGATCTCGTGCTCACCTACGGCTGGGGCGCGTTCGACACGCTCCTCGCGGCCCGGAGCCTCGGCTTCCGGCGGGTGATCCATCACGAAGAGGGATTCAACGAGGACGAGGCGGAGCAGCTCAAGCGCCGGCGGATCTGGGCGCGGCGGCTCGTGCTTCCCGGCGCGGCGGCCGTGGTGGTCCCCTCCGAGCGCCTGCGGACCATCGCTCTCGACCTGTGGCGGCTGCGGCCGGAGCGGGTACGGCTGATCCCCAACGGTGTCCGGCTCGACCGTTTCACGCGCCTCGACCGTTTCGCGCCTGGAAAGACCCGGAGCGGGCCGCTGGTGGTGGGAACGGTCGGAAGCCTGCGGCCGGTGAAGAACCATGCCCGGCTGCTGGAGGCCGTCGCCAGGGTGCCGGACATCCATCTCCTGCTGGTGGGGGACGGCGAGGAGAGGCCGGCCCTGGAGCGCCGGGCCGCGGCGCCGGACCTCGCCGGCCGGGTCCGCTTCGCGGGCTACCAGGAATCGCCGGCCCCCTTCTACCAGGCCATGGACATCTTCGCTCTCTCCTCGGACAGCGAGCAGATGCCGGTCGCCCTCCTCGAAGCCATGGCCTCCGCCCTGCCGGTCGTCTCCACCGACGTGGGGGACGTCCGGATGATGCTCCCGCCGGAGCAGGCTCCCTTCCTGGGGCCTGATCTCGCCGGCCCGCTCGCCGAGCTTGCCCGCGCGCCCGGGCTCCGCCGGCAGCTCGGAGCTCTGAACCGGAAGCGGGTGGCGGAGCGCTATTCCTTCGGAGCCCTCTGCGCCGCGTACCGGGAGCTTTACGAATCCGTGCTGACCTCCTAGTGCTTTGTCACGCTTGCATTGCGGGGTTGTAGGGGCGGCTCTTGTGGCCGCCCTC
>JBJMGZ010000812.1:0-5098 GCA_045807605.1 Thermoanaerobaculia bacterium
CGCGATCCGGTCACCCCGCCGGAGCTCGCGGAGGAGGCGTCCCGCTTCCTGACCAACCACTTGCACGTGGTCGTCCCGCGCGGCAGCCACGGCGCCGCCGGGGACTGCACGGTCAACCTGAGCCGCGACTTCGTCGACCGCGCCTCGGTCCAGGGGCTCGACCCCTCGTGCGCCGCGGGCGTCTACGGCCCGACGCGGTTCGAGACGCCATAGAGAGGCTCCTGTAAGATGCCGGTCCATGCGCTCGAAGACCGGCCTCGCCCTGCTCCTCGCCTGCGCCTGTTGTCTCGCCGCGTGGCTCTCCGGGTGCCAGCCGAAGCGCGATCCGAACGTCCTCATCCTGGTGGTCGACGCCCTGCGTCCCGACCACCTCGGATGCTACGGCTACGCGCTCCCCACCTCGCCGGCGATCGACGCGCTCGCCCGGCGCGGCGTGCTCTTCGCGGACGCGACCAGCGCCTCGAGCTACACGCGCGCCGCGGTGCCCTCGATCTTCGCCTCGGTCCATCCCGGCGCGCACGGCGTCCTCAACCAGGGCAAGCAGGTCGAAGTGCTCTCCGACGAGTACAAGACGCTCGCCGAGACCCTGAAGGAGCGCGGCTACGCCACCGCGGCCTTCGCGCCGAACCCCTCGCTCCATCGCGCCTTCAACTTCGATCAGGGCTTCGACCTCTACGACGACGACTTCCAGGTCGGCGTGCGCGGAGCCCGGGATTACGAGACGGCGCGGAGGATCAACGAGCGCACCCTGCGCTGGCTGCGGGCGAATCAGAAAAAACCTTTCTTCGCGTACCTCCACTACCGGGACGTGCACGCTCCGTACGTGCCGCCGCCGCCCTATGACCGCATGTTCGACAAGCCGGGCGCGGGCCGCCCGCTCTCCGAGGCCGAGTACAAGACGCAGCCTCCCGATGTGAGGGAGCCGCGCCGCTACCGGGACCTCGACTCCTACGTCGAGCAGTACGACGGCGAGATCCGCTACACCGACGACCATCTCGCCCGGTTCCTCGAAACCCTTGCAAAAGAGGGCTTCCTCGACGACACCGTGATCTTCCTCACCGCCGATCACGGCGAGTCGTTCCTGGAGCACGGCTCGTGGACGCACGGCACCGGCCTCTACGAGGAGCTGATGCGCGTCCCCCTGCTGCTGGTCCTGCCCGGAGAGAAGCACGCGGGCAAGCGGATCGCAGCGCCGGTGCAGACGACCGACCTCTATCCCACGGTCCTCGATCTCCTGGATGCGCCGATCCCGCCCGAGCTCCAAGGGAAGAGCCTGTTCGAGGCCATCGAGGGGAGCGCGGACCCCGGCCGCCCGGTGTTCGGCGAAGCGCTGGTGAGCCGGGGCCACCGGCCGAGGAACTTCGGTACGTTCGTCGCCGTCCGCACCGGCGGCTGGAAGCTCATCTACAACCGGCGGAGCCGGAGCGGCGAGCTCTACAACCTGAAAGAGGATCCGGGCGAGACGCGGAACCTCGTGGACCGCGAGCCCGAGCGCGCGCGGGACCTCCTCGGAAGGATCGCCGCGCACGACCGGGAGAACGCGAAGCGGAGCCACCGCATCCGGGGGACGGAAGAGCTTCCCGAGGACGTGGTCGAAGGGCTCAAGTCGCTCGGCTACGTGCGGTAGCTTCGCTCAGGTGGCCCGCCGGAGGGGGATGCCCGTTTTCGCCGCTTCCAGCAGTTTGGGATCGGGCTTCAACCCGAAGCCGTCGGCCATGCGCGGGAAGTAGTTGAAGATGGCCACGATGTGGGCGACCTCGAGGAGGCCCTGCTCATCGAGCCCGGCATCGCGCAGCGGCTGCCAGTCCTCGGCCGTCATCTCCGTCGGTTTCAGGGTCATCTTCTCGGCCAGCGTGCAGAGCGCCCGCTGGCGCGGGGTGAGGTGGGGCAGCTCGCGCCAGCGGCGCCGCTTGATCGCCTCCACCAGCTCCGGATCGTTGTGCTCGACACGCAGAAACTCTGCGTGAGATTCCGTTCAGTACTCGCAGTCCTGGGCCGCCGAGGCGACCGCGGCGAGCATCTCCCGCTCGGCGCGGTCGAGCGCGCCGGGCGCGAACATCATCTCGTAGAACGCCCCCTGCAGGGCCTTGCCGATCCGCTCGTGCGCGGCGAGCAGGCGCGACATCCCGCCGATGAATCCGAAGTTGTAGACCGGCTTCATCCCGGACCCCTGCGCCTTGGCGCGCATCTCCTCGTCCGTGGGCAGGGTGATGAAGGGCTTCTGTTCGTCTGACATCGAGGCCTCCTCGGCCGCGGCCGCGAGGGCAGCGGTCGTTCTGGCTGGTTCCATCTCGTCCAGGCCGCATTGTATCCCGGCGGCTCCCTGCTTCTGGCCATCCGCCAGGGGCTCAGGTAGTCTCCCGCCAACATGCGGAACCAGGCCGTGCGCACGGCGCTCTTCCTCGTCTTCTTCGCCCTCTACCTGGCGACGGGCATCTCCCTCGGCAAGACAGGTGTCTTTGCCCATGACGACGCGCTGTTCCAATCCGACACCTCGCGTGCGGCCCGCGACCTGACCGAGCCCGGCGCAGACCACTATCGCACCAAGGTCCACCCGCTGTTCGTGATCCTTTTGAATCCCGCCGGCACGCTCCTGAGCAGGATTGCGGGGTCGCCGCTCCTCGCGGTCGCAATCCTGGTCTCCTGCGCCGGCGCCCTGTGCGTCGTCGCGGCGCATGCCTTCTTCGCCGCGATCGGCCACGGCCCCGCGGCCGCGCTGGCGCTCGCCTGTCTGCTCGGCGTCTCGGCCACCCACCTGCTCTTCGCGTCGATCCCGGACACCTTCATCTTCACCGCCCTGAGCTTCGCCGTCTGCGCCTGGCTGGCCCTGCGGTGGCCCGGCTCGCTCCCGGCGTTCGTGCCTGCTGGCGTCTTCTCTCTCGGCATGGCGACGACGAACATCGCGCCGTCGAGCCTCCTCTTCTTCGGCGGAGCGCGCCGGGAGCGCGGCTTCTGGAGGGCGGTCGGGAGATCAACGGCGCTGGTGCTCCTCGTGCTCATCGCCGCGGCCGGGCTGAGCCTGCTCCAGAGGGCGGTCTATCCCTCCTCGAACCTCTTCTTCGCGCGGGAGTCCTTCCGCGAGGACGTCGAGTACGTCTTCCATCCGAAGAACGCCAAACGGGCGAAGGTCCGGGGGATGGTCCTGCTGCGCCACCTGACGGTCTTCGGGATCGTGGCGCCGGAGCCCCAGGTGCGGATGCCGAAGGCGTCGCCGGTGCCCTGGGTGACATTCCACAAGGCGACGCTGTCGGATACCCACGGCGCCGGCCGCGGCGCGGCGGTCCTGCTCCTCGCGCTCGACCTGCTCGCCCTCTACGGCATTCTCCGCCGCCGCCTCTTCCGGGAGCCCGTGCTGCAGAGCCTCGCGCTGGGGATCGCCTTCCTCGCCATCCTCCACTACTTCTACGGCGACGATCTCTTCCTCTACTCGGGCAGTTGGGTCTTCCTCGTCCTGGCGTCGATGGCCTGGGGCCTGTGGGGCGTCGCCGGGATCGGTCCGCGCTGGGCGCGCGCGGTGGACCTGCTCGTCAGCCTCCTCGTCGTGCTGACGGCGGTGAACAATCTCGCGTTTCTCCGCGCGCTGGCCGGCCTGTACAGCTCATGAGGCGGGGTCAGGCAAGCGTGCCGCCCCAGGTTGCTGGATCGACGTCGGCGATGGTTTTCCTGGTCCACAGGAACGCCCACTCCCCGAGAATCTTGATTTCCTGAATCTCGCTGGTGCCGTCGAATTGAGGCGCCTGCTGGTTCGCTTGAGCGCGTGCCGCAGCGGCAAAGCCGGCCTTCCGCATGACGGGTTGGCCCGGCACGAGAAAGACGACATCCTCCGCCATCAAGGACAGGACGGTGTCCACATCACCCGCTTTGGTGGCCTCCATCCAAGTGGAAACGAGCTGCCGTATTTCCTGCTCATCGGTCTGCATAGGCTTTCCTTTGCTGGGAGAGTGACTCGGAGCGCCGCCCGGGTAGGCATTCTATCCCGGCCCAGGGACTCGGAGCTCCCGTCGTAGGTCGGCTTCATCCCGTCTGACATCGAGGCCTCCTCGGCTGGCCGTTCGGGTGCATTGTGGCCCGGGTTGGCGGCATTGATCTTGCAGAATTCGCGAAACAACATGGTGGAGGAGGTTGAGATGATTCGACCTCCTCGAGAAGGAGAAGCAAAGATGCACAAGAGCAGTTCTCTCGCTCGCTACTTCCTCATCCTGGGCATCGTCATTGCGGCCACCTTCCTCATTCCTCTCGGGCCTGTCGCCGATGCGATCGCAGGCGAGGCCCCTCCGGTCGAGCCCCTGCCTGCCGCGGCATCGGAGGTCTTCGATGCGAGGGCCTATGCGGCCGAGTTCAACGTCAACGTCAAGGAAGCCCGGCGCCGGTTGCGCGCTCAGAATCAGATGTCCGGCATCACCGATCTGCTGAGAAGAGGGAGCGGGAAGCGTTTCGCCGGGCTCTGGATCGAGCACCAGCCCCAGTTCCGGCTCGTCGTAAGCCTGGTGGGGAAACGGCGCGCCCCTGCGGGTCTCGTGGCTGCGCTCGCCAGCTCCGGCACTCCGATGCCAGTGTTCTTCCAGACCGGAGCCGCCGCCTCCCAGGCCGATCTTCTCGCTGTGGTCCGCTCGTCGGTTCCTGATTTCATGGCGGCGCTTCCCGGCCTCGCCGGAACGGATGTCGACGTGCGGACCGGAGAGATCGTGCTCACGGTCTACGCCGTGGGCGCGGCTGCCGAGGCGGCCGCGAAGGCCAAAGGCGTCGAGCTTGCCGAGCAGCTCGGCCATCCGGTACGGATCGACTTGATCGACGCGCCTGAACAGCAAGGGTCCGTACGCGGAGGCGCGAACCTATCCTCCTCCTGTACGTCGGGTTTCGTCGTCGCCAACAGCGGCGGAACGCGCGGTGTCCTGACCGCCGGGCACTGCAGCAATACTCTGTCGTATTCCGATTTCGATGGCACGAGCACCACGACGACTTTCGTGTCCGAAATCTTCGACGCAGACCAGGATGTGCAGTGGCACACCACGCCGCAAAGCGAAGTCCCGGAGTTCTACGCCGACCTGACCACCAGTGCCCGGGTGCTCACCGGCAGGCGCCTCTACAGCAGCACGGC
>JBJMGZ010000813.1:0-2899 GCA_045807605.1 Thermoanaerobaculia bacterium
TGGAGGTCGCCATGGCAACCCTGGATAACCCTTCCATCCCACACGGCGATCGGATCGAGAACGCCGTAGGGCGCGAGCTGGCGCGCCGGCGCCGTCTGCTGCGCCTCTACCTGCTCCTGTTGCTCGTGCCGTTGGGCCTGGCGGCCTGGTTCCTCGTCGCCGGACGAAGCGATCATGAAATCTTTCGCCAGACCGTGGAAGAGCGGGTCGCTCCGGTCGAGCAGCGCTACGAGCAGATCGCGCCGAAGCTCGAGCAGGTGGAGAGCCTCGACGAGGCCCTGCCGGTCGTCCAGGCGGCGGCGAAGCAGCTCCAGGAGCAGGAAAAGCAGGTCGAGACCCTGCAGGGCCAGGTCGAGGAGATGGTGCCGGCGGTGCAGGAGATCCGGGCCAACCAGGCCGCGCTCCTGCGGACCGTGCAGCCTGCCGGCGAGCTGAAGGAGCTTTCGGACCGGCTCATGATGATGGAGGGGAGCCTCAAAAGCGTCCAGGCGCAGCAGAACGAGATCCAGCGCGATCTCAGGAACGTGCAGCAGAGGATCGACAAGCAGCCCGCCGGGCCGGCCTTCAACCTGGACCCGAAGCAGCTGAACGAGCTGATCGACGCCCGGCTCCGCCTCCTGGAGAAGAGCAAGGTCCTGGACAGAAGGGATCTCATCAGGGAGCCGAGCAAGGAAACGCCGCCGCCGCAGTGATCGTCAGAGGCGCGGCTCTCCCCCATGGCTTCCTCTCCCGTCCGCTGGTCGCGCCGGCTCCCGTGGGAGCACCCCACCAACCGCCTGACCCGGGCGGTCGAGGAGCGGCGGGCGCGCGGGCTGCCGATCCTCGATCTCACCGAGACGAACCCGACGCGGGTCGGCATCCCCTATCCGGAGGAGGAGCTGGCGGAGATCCTTCGCCGCGCAGCCGGTCCAACCTATGAGCCTCATCCCCGGGGCTCGGCCGCGGCCCGGGAGGCGCTCGCCGACCGTCTTTCTACACGGGGGGACACGGTCTCTCCGGACGACCTCGTGCTCACGGCTTCGACGAGCGAGTCGTATTCGTTCCTGTTCAAGCTGTTCGGCGATCCGGGGGACGAGGTGCTGACCACGGCGCCTTCCTATCCCCTGCTCGACAGCCTGGCGGCTTTGGAGGGACTGGCGCTTTCCCACGTCCACCTCGCTCCCGGCCGGGGGTTCGCCCTGGACGTCGAGCGGGTGGAGCTCTCCCTCACCCCGCGCACGCGCCTCGTCGCCCTGGTCCATCCGGGGAACCCGACCGGCGCTTTTCTTTCGGTGGCGGAGCAGGCCGCAGTCTCCGAGCTGTGCGCCTCCCGGGGGCTGCCGCTGATCTCGGACGAGGTGTTCGCCGATTACCCGCTCGCTGAGGGTCCCCGCGCCGGACCGGCGGCGGCAGCGTCCGGAGAAGCGCTGTCCTTCTCGCTGGGCGGGCTTTCGAAGAGCGCCGGGCTGCCTTCCTGGAAGCTGGGATGGATCCGGGCCGGCGGTCCCGCGGACCTCCGGCGTCGTGCGGTGGAAGCCCTGGAGATGGTGGCGGACAGCTATCTTTCCGTGGGCACGCCGGTCCAGCGGGCGCTCCCCGGCGTGCTGGAGCTGGCGCCGCGCATCCGCTCCGCGATCCTGGAGCGGATCCGGAGAAATCTCGAGACCCTGAGGGATCTTCCGGAGCTGCTGGAGCCCGCCGGCGGCTGGTCGGCCGTGCTCCGCTTCGGCCTGCCGCAGCCGGACGAGGAGGTGGCGCTGGAGATCCTCGAGCGGACCGGGGCGCTCGTCCATCCCGGCTACTTCTTCGACTTCGCGACGGACGACTTCCTCGTCCTCTCGCTGCTGCCCGAGCCCGCCCGGTTCACGGAAGCGGCCTGCGCCATAATGAGTTTGGTGAGGAGAGCGCAATGAAACGTTGGCCCCTCCTGCGGGCCGAGCTGATGCCGCTGCTCGGGATCGTGCTGGTCGCGGGCGGCGTCTGGCTGTTTGCCGAGCTCGCCGGCGAGGTGAGGGAGGGCGAGACCCGCCAGATCGACGAGGCGATCCTGCTCGCGATGCGCAATCCGGCGGACGCTTCGGATCCTCTCGGTCCGCGCTGGCTGGAGGAGATGGAGCGCGACTTCACCGCGCTCGGAGGCGTGGGCGTCCTGAGCGTGCTGACGCTCGCGGTCAGCGCCTTCCTGGCGCTCGACCGCAAGGGGCGCGCGGCCGTCCTGGTGCTGATCGCCGTGGGCGGAGCCCTCGTCCTGAGCTTCCTTCTGAAGTCCGGGTTTCAGCGTCCCCGGCCCGAGCTCGTCCCCCACGGCTCCTACGTGTACACCACCAGCTTTCCCAGCGGGCACTCGATGATGTCGGCGGCGACCTACCTGACTCTCGGCGCCCTGCTCGCGCGCGTGCAGCCGCGGCGCCGGCTCAAGGTCCTCCTGCTCGGGTTCGCCACCCTGCTGACCCTGATCGTGGGGTGCAGCCGGGTCTACCTCGGCGTGCACTGGCCCACGGACGTCCTCGCCGGCTGGACCGCGGGCGCCATCTGGGCGCTGATCTGCTGGCTGATCGCCCGCCGGCTCCAGCACAAGGGGAAGATCGAGCCCGAAGGCCCGGCCCAGGACTGAGGGTAGTCCTCTCACTCCTGCCCGAGCCGATTTAGTTTTGCAGTAACAATCCCGCGCGTCGCGCGCCTGTCTCAGCAGACTGCCAACTCCGACAGCACCGGTTTTGATTTGATTGCTTGCGAGTTCGGAACCGTGGCGCTTGTGCCCGGGGCTCGCCGGATCGGCCAAATGGAGGATCTGTGATGAGAACCTGTCACGTTACAGCGTCGTGGTCGTGCCTTCGCATTCCGCTCTTGGCCCTGGCGTGCTGCTGCGGCCTCTTCGGCTGCACGCGCCAGCCAGGGGGAGCGGTCCACGGAGTGCTCC
>JBJMGZ010000814.1:0-5810 GCA_045807605.1 Thermoanaerobaculia bacterium
CCTGCCGGAGCCCGAGCCGATCCCTCCGGCGGCGGAGCCGCTCGTCGAGGCCATCGCGGAGCCGCTGATCGAGGCCATCCCGGAGCCGCCCGAGGTGCCCGAGTGGCCTCCCTTGCCGGCGCCCATGCCTGTGCCCATCCCCGCTCCGGCCGGCCGCAGCGTCATGGACGCCGCCGCCACGCAGCGCATCCAGCTCCCGTCGCTGGCCGAGATCGCCAGCGCCGGAGAAGCCGACCAGGGGGGCGAGCGCTTCGGCCAGTACACGCTGCTGGAGAAGATCGCGGCCGGCGGCATGGCCGAGGTCTGGAAGGCGCGGATGCGCGGCGTCGAAGGGTTCCAGAAGACCGTCGCCATCAAGAAGATCCTGTCCCACATGACCGACAACTCCGAGTTCGTCGGCATGTTCATCGACGAGGCGAAGCTCGCGGCGCAGCTCAGCCACCCGAACATCGTGCACATCTACGACCTCGGGAAGATCGGCCGCGACTACTACATCGCCATGGAGTTCGTCGACGGCAAGGACCTGCGGTCGCTGATGAACGCCGCCCGGCGCAAGGGCGTGCGCATGCCCCTCGGGCTGGCGCTGTTCATCGCGGCGCGGCTGGCCAGCGCGCTCGACTACGCCCACCGCAAGCGCGACTTCGAGGACCGGGAGATGGGCCTGGTGCACCGCGACGTCTCGCCCCAGAACGTGCTCCTCAGCTCGGAGGGGGACGTCAAGCTCTGCGACTTCGGCATCGCCAAGGCCGTGTCCAAGGCGGGCCAGACCCAGATGGGCGCGCTCAAGGGCAAGCTCCAGTACATGTCCCCCGAGCAGGCCTGGGGCCGCGCGGTCGACGCGCGCTCCGACCTGTTCTCGCTCGGCGCCGTCCTCTACGAGATGCTCACCGGCGAGCGCCTGTTCACCGGCGACACCGAGATCTCCGTGCTGGAATCGGTGCGCCAGGGGCAGATCCGCTCCACGCGGCAGACCGATCCCTCGATCCCGGTCGAGGTGGACGAGATCGTGGCCCGCGCCCTGGCCTACGACCCGTCGAGCCGCTTCGCCAGCGCGGGCGAGATGAAGCAGAGGATCGAGTCCGTGCTCCACTCGCTCGGCCTGTCGGCCGATCCCACCGACCTGGCGGCCTGGGTGCACAACGTCCTGGAGGAGGAGCCGTCCAGCGGCGACTGGAGCGTGCCGGCCTATCCCCCCGCCGCGCAAGCCGCTCCCGAGCCCGAGCCGGAGATGGCGTACCCGGTCCCCGAGTGGCCCGCGCCGCCCGAGCCCGCCTTCGAGCCCGAGCGGCATCAGGAGCCGGTCGTCGCCGCGGTGGCCCCGGTGGGCGAGGTCCACGTCGGGGAGAGCGCGCCCCGCAGCCGCAAATTCCTCTACGCCGCCATCGCCGCCCTGATCCTGGGGGCGATCCTGACCTGGTTCCTGGTCCTGCGCAGGCCGGCCGCGAACCGCACGCCGGCCGAGACGCCCTCCCCGGCCGCCCAGGCGCCGAAGCGTCCGGCCCCGGTGCCGGCCGCCGCTGCCGCTGCCACCCCGGCACCGGCCGCGGCGGCTCCGGCCCTCTCCCAGGAAGAGATCGAAAAGCTGGTCAAGGAGGAGATGGCGCGGCGCGAGGCCTCGATCCGCCAGAACAAGGAAGCCGAGCTGCGGAAGTATCAGAAGGAGCTGGACCGCCTGCAGGCCGAGGCGAAGAAGCGCAAGCAGGCGGCCGACGCCGCCGCGGACGAGGGCGATCCTCCCCCGCAATAGACGACAGAACTTGTCAGTCCTCGCGATCCAGAGTATCCTCACCCTCCGCTAGCACCGGAGGAGATCCATGACGCTGAACGACCAGCAGAGAAAGTTCTACGAGAACACCCTCGCGGTGACCCGCCAGGAGATGGACGAGCTCGACCGGCTGATCGAGGAGGAGCTCGCCAAGGTCAAGGACCGGCTCGCCGAGCTGCAGAACGCCAAGAAGGCGTCGCGGCAGATGTACGACGCGGCCTGCCTCCGCCTGGGCATCAACAACGACCTCGAGGCCGAAGAAGCGCAGCAGTCCACGGAGGTCTGACCTCCGGGGGCTCGCGGCCATCCCCCGAGCCCGATCTCTCATGGCCTGGTTCAAGAAGAGCAAGAAGCCGAAGCCCATCCGCGAGGAGCGGCAGCGCAGCACCGTCCCCGAGGGCCTGTGGGTCAAGTGCGAGGGCTGCAAGGAGGTCATCTACTCCCGCGACCTCGACCGCAACCTGCGCGTCTGCCCGAAGTGCGACCATCACATGCGGATCGACGCCCGGGCGCGCATCGCGCTGCTCCTCGACGAGCCCGAGCCGCGCGAGCTGTTCGCCGGCATCAGCCCCACCGATCCGCTGGGCTTCCGCGACTCCAAGCGCTACCGCGACCGCATCAAGACCTACCAGCAGGCGATCGGCGAGCGCGACGCCGTGATCGTGGTCCAGGGCCACCTGGAGGAGGTGCCGGTGGTGCTGTCGTCGATGGAGTACCGCTTCATGGGCGGCTCCATGGGCTCGGTCGTGGGCGAGAAGATCGCCCGCGCGGCCGAGCGCGCGCTGGAGCGCCACTGGCCGCTGATCGTGGTCTCGGCCTCGGGCGGCGCGCGCATGCAGGAGGGGGTGCTGTCGCTGATGCAGATGGCGAAGATCTCCTCGGCGCTCGCCCGCCTCCGCGACGCGCGGCTGCCCTACCTCTCGGTGCTGACCGATCCGACCACCGGCGGCGTCACCGCCTCCTTCGCCATGCTCGGCGACTTGAACATCGCCGAGCCCGGCGCGCTGATCGGCTTCGCCGGACCCCGCGTCATCGAGCAGACCATCCGCCAGAGCCTCCCGGAAGGGTTCCAGCGCAGCGAGTTCCTCCTGGAGCATGGCTTCCTCGACCTGGTGGTGAAGCGGCCCGAGATGACGGAGACGCTCGCCCTCTGCCTCCGTCACCGGTACCGGCCCTGAACGCGGAGCAGATCCTCGCCCGCCTGGAGAAGCTGGGCATCCGGCTCGGGCTGGAGAGCGTGCGCGCTCTGCTCGCCGCGCTCGGCGACCCGCAGCTCCAATACCGCACGGTCCTGGTCGCCGGCAGCAACGGCAAGGGCTCGACCTCGGCCCTGCTCGCCGCCATGGCCTCGGCCGCGGGCCTGCGCACCGGGCTCTACACCTCGCCCCACCTGGAGTCGGTCGAGGAGCGGCTGCGCATCGACGGCCGCGCCATCGATCCCGGGGACCTCGCCGGGCTGCTCGAAAGGATCGTGGAGACGGCGGGCACGCAGCCTACCTACTTCGAGGCGGTCACCGCCGCCGCCTTCCTCTGGTTCGCCGAGCGCCGGGTCGATCTCGCCGTGGTCGAAGTCGGGATGGGCGGCCGGCTGGATGCCACGAACGTCTGCGAGCCGGAGCTGTCGCTGATCACCTCGATCAGCCTGGAGCACCGCGAGCACTTGGGGGACACGCTCGCGGCCATCGCGAGGGAGAAGGCCGGCACGTTCCGCCGCGGCCGGCCGGCCCTGGTCTGGCTGGAGGACCCGGAGCCGTCTGGAGCGGTCCGGAGCGTGGCCGCGGAGCTGGGCACCGATCTCCGCTTCGCGAACGAGCTGGTCACGATTCGGATCGACGGTCAGCGCATCCAGCTCGCCACGCCCCGGGGGGAGCACGACCTGGAGATCCGGTTGCCCGGAGCGCACCAGGCGAAGAACCTGGCCCTCGCGGTGCTCGCCGCCGAGGAGCTCGGCTTCAGCCGGGAGGCGATCGCCGAGGGCGCCCGCTCCTGCCGCTGGCCCGGCCGCCTGGAGAGAATCGAGCTCCCCGGCGACCGCCTGGTGCTGCTCGACGCCGCCCACAACCCCGAGGGCGCCGCCGCCCTCGCCGGCTTCCTGGACCATCTCCCCGGCCCGGTCGATCTCCTCTTCGGAGCGCTCGCGGACAAGGACGCGACCGACATGCTCCTCCCGCTCGCCCAGCGCGCCCGCAAGGTCGTGCTCACCACCCCGGCCAGCGACCGCGCCCGGGCGCCGGAGGAGCTGGCCGCGCTGCTGCCCGAGAGGGAGGGCGTGGAGGTCGTGCCGGACCTGGGGCAGGCTCTCGACCGGGCGCTCCAGCCCGGAGCCCGGCTCATGGTCTGCGGCTCGATCTACCTGATCGGGGAGGTGCGAAAGCGGCTGCGCGAGCGGTTTGGGGTGCCGGAGCCGGCGAGCGGGCCGCTTTACTCCGGGGTTCCCAATTACCAGGGGGTGATTCAGGTGCCGGACGCCGACTCTGCGGATCAATGGGGGTGGAAGCAGAATGGCTCGCCCGAGGGTTAGTCAGGCCGGCCCGCATCCACCCACTGCCTGCCTCCCCAATGTAGAGACGCCCCGTGGGGCGTCTTCCCCGAGCGGTAACGTCGCCCGGTAGAGGAGGTCACGGCAAGGGGGACGTGTCAACGGCTTGGAGACATCGGAATAAACCGCTGACCGCTTATGATCTCTGGAAGTATGTCGCCGCAGCGGAGACGCCCCACGGGGCGTCTCTACGGTGGGGCAAAGGGTGGGCGCCTATGGGGTCAACCCCTCCCTTACATCAGCGGATCATAGAGCGGGAACCGCTCGCAGAGCTCCCGCACCTGCCCCCGCACCCTTTCGTGCACGGCGCTGTCGTCGTGCGCGCGCAGGACCTCGGCGATGAAGTCGCCGACCTGGTCCATCTCGGGCTCGCGCATGTTGCGGGTGGTGAGGGCCGGGGCTCCGATGCGGATGCCGGAGGCGACCAGCGGCGGGTTCGCGTCATAGGGGATCGTGTTCTTGTTGACCGTGATGCCCGCGGCTTCGAGCGCCTTCTCGGCCACCTTGCCGGTCAGGCCGGCGGCGGCCACGTCGAGCAGGAAGAGGTGGTTGTCCGTGCCGCCCGACACGATCCGGAAGCCGCGCTCGATCAGGCGCTCGGCCAGACGCTTCGCGTTCGCCACGATCTGCCGCTGATAGTCGCGGAACTCGTCGGTCAGCGCCTCCTTAAAGGCCACCGCCTTGGCCGCGATCACGTGCATCAGCGGACCGCCCTGGATGCCGGGGAAGACCGCGCGGTCCAAATCCTTCGCGAACGCCTCCTTGCACATGACCATTCCCGCGCGGGGACCGCGCAGGGTCTTGTGCGTGGTCGTGGTCACGAAGTGGCAGTGCGGCACCGGCGACGGATGGACGCCTGCCGCGACCAGGCCGGCGATGTGGGCGATGTCCGCCATCACCAGGGCGCCGGCCTTCCCGGCGATCGCCCCGAAGCGCTCGAAGTCGATCACCCGGCTGTAGGCGCTCGCGCCGCAGACGATCAGCTTCGGCCGCTCCTCCATGGCGATGCGCTCGACCTCGTCGTAGTCGATCCGCTCGCTCTCCTTGTCCACGCCGTAGGCAACCACCTGGAAGTCGCGGCCGGAGTAGGAGAGGCGATGGCCGTGGGTGAGATGGCCGCCGCAGGAGAGGTCCATGCCCATCAGCTTGTCGCCCGGTTTGAGGAAGCCGAAGTAGACGGCCATGTTGGCCGACGTGCCGCTGTGGGGCTGGACGTTCACGTGCTCGGCGCCGAAGAGCTGCCTGGCGCGGTCGATGGCGAGGCGCTCGGCCACGTCCACGAACTCGCAGCCGCCGTAGTAGCGGCGGCCGGGGTATCCCTCAGCGTATTTATTCGTGAGCACCGAGCCGGCGGTCTCGAGAATCGCCTGGCTGACGAAATTCTCGGACGCAATCAGCTCCAGCCCTTCCGACTGGCGCTTCTTCTCGTTGGCGACGGCGGCGGCGATTTCGGGATCGGTTTCGGCGAGAGTGCGCAGGAGCGCGCTGCGGGTCGCGTTCGGCATG
>JBJMGZ010000815.1:0-2655 GCA_045807605.1 Thermoanaerobaculia bacterium
CCCGTTGCTCCTGGATGCGCGACACCGCGCCGAGCCCGGTCAGGGCTTCGATCCGGCGGACACCAGCCGCGACGCCGCTCTCTTCGACGATTACGAACGTGCCGATGTCGCCGGTCGCGCGCACGTGGGTGCCGCCGCACAACTCCACGCTGAAGCCCGGCACCGATACGACGCGGACCCGATCGCCGTACTTCTCGCCGAACAGCGCCATGGCGCCGGCCGCGATGGCCTCCTGGTAGCTGCGCGACACGATCTCCGTCGCCACCGCGCGGCGGATCCACTCGTTGACCAGGTCCTCGGTCTGCTCGATCTCCTGCCGGAACATGGCCCGGTGGAAGGTGAAGTCGAAGCGCAGGCGGTCCGGCGCCACCAGCGAGCCGGCCTGGCGGACGCTCTTGCCCAGCGTCTGCCGCAGGGCCGCGTGCAGGAGGTGGGTGGCCGTGTGGTTGCGCTGGATGGCCAGCCGCCGCTCGTGGTCGACGCGGAGCTGCACCTTCATGTGCCGCGACAGGCTCCCCTCGTCCACCTCGACGAAGTGGAAGAAGACGCCGCCCTGGTCCTTCTGGGTGTCGACCACCCGCGCGCGGCCGCCGTCCCAGACGATGTCGCCGGTATCGCCCACCTCGCCGCCCGACTCGGCGTAGAAGACCGTCTGGTCGAGGATGACCACCCCCACCTGTCCGGTCTGCAGGATGGAGACGCGCACCGGCGCCCCCTCGCGCCAGGTGGCGAGCCGCACCACCTCGGCGGGGGTGTCGGTCAGCTCCGTGCGCTCGTACCCCTCGAAGTGGGTCTCGGCCAGCTCGGCGTGGCCGCGCAGCACCTCGCGCAACGCCGACAGGCGGTTCTGCACCTCGGCCGTGGCCTTGCGCGACTGCTCGCGCTGGCCTTCCAGGGCCTCGGCGAAGCCCGCCTCGTCGATCTGGAAGCGCTCCTCCTCGGCGATCTCGCGGATCACCTCCAGGGGCAGGCCGTAGGTGTCGTAGAGCCGGAAGACCATGGCGCCGGGCAGCAGGGTCGAGCCTTGCGGCCGCAGCCGCTCGATCTCCTCCTGCACCTGGCGGGCGCCGTTCGCGACCGTCGAGAGGAACTTCTCCTCCTCGGCCTTGATGGTCGCCACCGAGGCCTGGCGGGTCGCCGCGAGCTCCAGGTAGGCGCCGCCCATCACCTCGCCGAGCACGGGCACCAGCTTGTGCAGGAAAGGCTCCTCGAAGCCGAGCCGCATGCCGTGGCGCACGGCCCGGCGGAGGATGCGGCGCAGCACGTAGCCGCGCCCCTCGTTGCCGGGGATCACGCCGTCGGCAAGGAAAAAGGAGACGGCCCGCAGGTGATCGGCGATCACCCGCAGCGAGACGTCCTTCTCGGCGTCCGCGCCATACTTCATGCCCGCGAGCTCGGCCGCGGCGGCCAGGATCGGCTGGAAGAGGTCCGTATCGTAGTTGGAGTGCACCCCCTAGAGCACGGAGGTGATCCGCTCCAGGCCCATGCCGGTGTCGATCGACGGCTTCGGCAGCGGCGTCAGGGTCCCCGCGGCGTCGCGGTCGTACTGCATGAAGACCAGGTTCCAGATCTCCACATAGCGCCCGGAGTCCGACCCCTCCTCGAAGCTGACCTCGGGGAGCTCGGGGTGGATGTCGACGAAGATCTCGCTGCACGGGCCGCAGGGGCCGGTGTCGCCCATCGCCCAGAAGTTGTCCTTCTTGCCGCAGCGGTGGACGCGCTCGGGGCCCAGGGTCGACAGCTTCACCCAGAGGTCGAACGCCTCGTCGTCCTCTTCATAGACGGTGGCGAAGAGGCGGCTGTCCGGGATCCCCCAGACGCGGGTCACCAGGTCCCAGCCGAAGCGGATGGCGTCTTCCTTGAAGTAGTCGCCGAAGGAGAAATTGCCCAGCATCTCGAAGAAGGTGTGATGGCGCGGGCTCGGCCCCACGTTCTCGAGGTCGTTGTGCTTGCCGGAGACGCGCATCACCTTCTGCGACGAGGCCGCGCGCGGCGACTCCGGCCGCTGGAGGCCGAGGAAGTTGTCCTTGAACTGGACCATTCCGGCATTGGTGAACAGCAGGGTGGCATCGCCCTGCGGAACCAGGGGCGCGCTCGGCACGATGCGGTGCCCGCGCTCCCGGAAGAATTCGAGAAAGCCTGCTCGTATGTCTGCGCTCTTCATGATCCGTCGTCGATTTCCAGACCGTCCAGTTCGCCGTTCAAAACGCTGACGATAGCACGGCGGGAAAACCCCTTTCGCTCCAGGTGGCGGGCGAGCGCCCGCGGGTCGAGCCCCCCCTTGCGGCGCCAGCTTTCCGCGGCGTCGCGGGCCGCCGGCAGGTCGTCCTCCGGGGTGAGCTCGGCCAGCGCCGCCTCGACGGCGTCGTCCGGCGCCCCGCGCTTGATCAACTCCGCCCGCAGCCGCGACCGCCCCTCGCTCGCCCTCCCCTGGCGGGACTCGACGAAGACGCGGGCGGTGGCGCGGTCGTCCAGATACCCCTGCTCGGTGAGCTTCGCCAGCGCCGCCTCGATCTCCTCGCCGGGAAAGCCGCGCTGGCGCAGCTTGGCGTCCAGCTCGCGGCGGAAATGCGCGCGGGTGGCGAGGAGCTGGAGGGCTTTCTGGTAGGGGGTGGGAGGAGGCATTTTGTTTTCCGCCTCGAAGAGGCGGCATTT
>JBJMGZ010000816.1:0-2628 GCA_045807605.1 Thermoanaerobaculia bacterium
AGCGGTCCCAGAGCTTCGAGAAGAGCGGGGGAGAGAGGGCCGCGGCGCGGAGCAGGTCGTTGCGCTCCGTCGATCCCGGCTCCCGCACCAGGATCTGCTGAGCCCGGTCGGTCAGCCGGATCTCCCCGCGCACGTCCTCCAGAAGGCCGTAGGCACGCAAGGCCGCGATCGTCTGAGCGCCGGCGCTGCTTCGGACCGAGAAATCCCAATGCACCACCGCCACCCCGGGCCGAACGAGGTTTCTGCGCTCGGCCTCGTACAGCTCCCTGGCCCGCTGGACGGCGCCGGGCAGGGAGATGAACGGGAACGACGGGCTGCGCACCCGCCCGCCGCCCGGATTATCGCGCCCCGCCATATGCCGAAGTCTATCAATTTTTATCAGCGCTGTCATTTTACGCCTGACAGGGCGGCGACAGAGGCCTGATAAGCCCTTCCACAGCTTTCCACAGGCTTCAAGGGGGGGGCCGTCAACTCGGTTGCGGCTGAAGATAAAAACAGAGAGACCAGCAGAACCTGCATGGGAAAGGTCCGTCGCGCCTGGGGCTTGAAGCTTTCGGTGATTCCCGGTTAGAATGCCGATGAGCGGAGATCATACGATGTCGAGAAAAGTCGCGGAGAACGGCGCCAGTTTCGAAGGGGCGCGGGCGGAATGCCCGCACGATGCCGCTGCTACCCTTGCCGGAGTCGTGGGGGGCGTGGCGGGTGCGGTTCTGGGGGGGACCTTCGGAAGCACCAACGGGACGGCTGTCGCCAGCGCGGCCGTCGGCGCCACGCTGGCCGTGGCAGCGGCCGAGATGGTCATCGCCAAGCAGGCTCCTGAAGCTATTCCCCAGGTGGTGGATTACCTCCAACAACACCTGGGAGCGATGACCACGTCCTATCTGAGCGGGGCTGACAATCTGGATGTCGTGGGGTTGTGGGCCGAAGGCAAGTCCCACCCAGAGGAGCTGTCGACGCTCCGACTCCGGACGGCTCGCGAGGCCACAAGGTACATCGTCGAGGCCTACGGCGACATCGCTGCCCGGTCCTGGTTCTTGGGGACGAACGACCTGTTGGATGAGACCTCCCCCGCGCGGGTGCTGCGATACGGTCAGAAGCCGGACGACTTGAATTTGGTCGTTCCGGCTGCGCGTGCCTTTGTGGAGCACGCGCGCTGATCGCAGTCCTGCCGGTCCGGGTGTGGCGGGTGGGGCACATCTCAGCGCCATTGGATTTCGTCCCCCGAGACCATGCCTCCTGGACCCATCGCTTTGACGATCCCGAGCGTTCCTACCGCACGCTCTACTGCGCTGAGCAGAGAGAGACATGCTTTCTGGAAGTCTTCTACTCCAAGCGGCCGGACCTGACCGCCATCCAGGAGATGGCCGACTCCTACGGCTGCTCATTGCAGGAGGCGCGGCAGCAGGCGGGGGCGGTCTCGCTCGAAGAGATCCTGACCAGGTCCATCGCTCCGGCTCGGATCGAGGTCGAGTCGGGAGACGTGCTGGACATCGAAGACCTGGACCTACGCTCCATGCTCGAGTTGGAGCACTTGGAGGAACTGGATATCTCCGTTCTTCGGGGTAAGAACCGCGTCCTCACCCGGAAGCTCAGCCGCACTCTTTTCAAACAGGGTGCGGCCGGAGTGGTGTACGGATCGCGTGTCGTCGATTCCCGCTGCATCGCGCTCTTCGAGGGGCGGGCCCGGCTCATTCCGGATGGAGAGCCCGAGCCTTTGAAAGACAGGCTCGACGAGCTTCGTGCGGTCCTCGAGAGGATTGACCTCACTCTGCCGGTCTGAGGGAAGCGGGGTATAGTCCCCTTCCCATGCTCGACCTGCCCCTCGACCGCTTCTGTGACTTCCTCGCCGGCGAGGGCATCCGCCGCTTCTGGCTCGTCTGGGACGGAGAGGTCAAGGCATCGCATCCGGCGCTGGAGCCGCTGGCCCGGTTCCTTCGGGAGGACCGCCGCGACTTCGACCGGCACGAGGGGGTCTTCGGCCAGCTCGCCCCCGAGACCGGGGTGCTCCAGGCCGCTTTCGTCCACCGCACGTGCCGCGGGCAGGGTGCGGGCGGGGTGCGGTTCTGGCGCTACGCCAACGTCGAGGACTTCCTGAGGGACGGCCTTCGCCTCGCCAGGGGGATGACGCTCAAGAACGCGCTCGCCGGGCTCTGGTGGGGCGGCGGGAAGGGGGTCATGGCCCAGGGGACCGGCACCTCCGCGAATCGCCGCCGGATCTACGAGGAGTACGGCGACTTCATCACCTCCATTCAGGGGTGCTACGTCACGGCCGAGGACGTCGGGACCTCGGTCGAAGACATGGCCGCGGTCTTCTCCCGCACCCGGTTCACCACCTGCATTCCCCCGGCCCTCGGCGGCAGCGGCAATCCCTCGGTGCCGACCGCCCGCGGCGTCGTCCGCGGCATGGAGGCGGCCCTCGCCCATCTCGGCCTCGGCACCCTGGAGGGCAAGACGGTCGCGGTGCAGGGGCTCGGACATGTCGGCGAGCCCCTGGTCGGGTTCCTCCGCGAGAAGGGAGCAGCCAGGATCGTGGGCTCGGACATCGACCCCGGCCGCCAGGGGCTCCCGGGCGTCGAGGTGCGCATCGTGGAGCGCGGGGACAGCTCGATCCTCTTCGAGAAGGCCGAC
>JBJMGZ010000817.1:0-2818 GCA_045807605.1 Thermoanaerobaculia bacterium
GTGCTCGACCGCGCCCTGCGCCCCGACCGCTTCTACCGCCAGGTCTTCACCCGCGGGCTGGCCGCCGGGCCGCGCGCCGCCGCCCTCTACCTGCCGGCGCTCGACATCGCGGCCGCGGGCTGGCGGGGCGGCGACGTGGCCTTCGCCGACCTGGTGCGCTCGGAGCTCGCGGCGGCCGACCGGCTGCTGGCGGGCGCCCTCGACGGCGTGGGAACGGTGGCCGTGGTGCTCGATCCGGGCCGCCGGCGGCAGGGCGGCGAGGGGCGGGTGATCTTCTGGCGCCGGCAGGGCTGCGGCCCAGGACGCCAGGCCTCCTCGCCCGAGGCCGTGGCCTCGGGGCTGCTGCGCGCCCTCGGGCTGCCGCAGAGCGGCGAGCTGCCGCCGCCTCCCGCCGGCTGCCGCTGGGCGCCGCCGCCGGTGGCCGTGGCAAGCTACGGCGAGCCGCGCCGGGGAGCGCCCCAGGGGCTGGAGAGCGCGGAGTACCTGCAGAGCCTGCGCTCGCTGGGCTACCTGTGAGCGGAATGTCTCTTCGGGTATGTCTTGTTGGATCCTTGGCCCCGGTCTTTGGCACCGAAAAGAGGGTCAGGCGCACCTATAAAGAAGGAGATCCTTATGTCCAGGCGGATCGTTCTGGTCTTGCTCGCCCTCGGGGCGCTGCCGATGACTGCGGAGACCGTTGCGGAGACTGCTGAGGTACCCATGCATACGTCGGTCGAGAGCCCAAAGGAGAAAGGGATCGTTTACCCGGAGTCCGCCCGCGTCGATCAGGTGGACGACTATCACGGCGTCAAGGTCGCCGATCCCTACCGCTGGCTGGAGGATCTCGACTCGGAGCAGACCCGTGCCTGGGTGGCGGCGCAGAACCGGGTCACTTCGGCCTACCTGGCCGCCATCCCCGAGCGGGAGGCGATCCGCAAGCGGCTGACCGAGCTATGGAACTACGAGCGCTACGGCGTGCCCACGAAGCACGGCGGGCGCTACTTCTTCACCCGCAACGACGGCCTGCAGAACCAGAACGTCCTGTACCGCGTCGACACCCTCGGCGGCAAGGCCAAGCTCGTCCTCGATCCCAACAAGCTGTCGCAGGACGGCACGGTGGCTCTCTCCGGGGTCAGCATCAGCGAGGACGGCAAGCTGCTCGCCTACGGCCTCTCCTCGGGCGGCTCCGACTGGCAGGAGTGGAAGGTGCGCGAGGTCGAGTCCGGCCGCGACCTGACCGACCACCTGCGCTGGGTGAAGTTCTCCTCCGCGGCCTGGACCCACGACGACAAGGGCTTCTTCTACAGCCGTTACGACGAGCCCGAGGAGGGGCGCCAGCTCGAGGAGGCGAACTTCTACCAGAAGCTCTATTACCACCGGCTCGGCACCCCGCAGTCGGCCGACGAGCTGGTCTTCCAGCGACCCGACAAGAAGGAGATGGGCTTCAACTCCATGGTCACCGAGGACGGCCGCTATCTCATCATCCACGCCTGGAAGGGGACGGAGACCGAGAACGGCATCTACTACAAGGACCTCGAGGCGTCCAACGCCCCGGTGGTGGAGCTGCTGGGGGACTTCGACGCGTCGTACAACTTCATCGGCAACGACGGCCCGGTCTTCTGGTTCCAGACCGATTCCGCGGCCTCCCGGGGGCGGGCGATCGCCATCGACGTCCGGACTCCGGGCCGCGACCGCTGGCGCGAGCTGATCCCTCAGGCCCCGGAGACGCTCCAGGGCATCGCCTGCCTGAACGACACCTTCGTCGCCCTCTATCTCAAGGACGCCCGCTCGCAGGTGCGGCAGTTCGACCTCGGCGGCAAATTCCTGCGCGAGCTGCCGCTGCCGGGGCTCGGCTCGGTCGACGGCTTCACCGGCAAGCGCGCGGACCGCGAGACGTTCTACGTCTTCACGAGCTTCACGTCGCCGGGCACGATCTACCGCTACGACCTCGAGAAGGGGACGAGCACCGTCTTCCGGCAGCCGAAGATCCATGGCTTCGACCCCGGCCAGTACGAGACCCGGCAGGTCTTCTACGCGGGCAAGGACGGCACCCGCATCCCGATGTTCCTCACCTTCAAGAAGGGGCTGAAGCTCGACGGCTCCAACCCGGCCTTCCTCTACGGCTACGGCGGGTTCAACATCTCGATGACTCCCGCCTTCTCGCTGGCCCACGTCGTGTGGATGGAGCGGGGCGGGATCTACGCCGTCGCCAATCTGCGCGGCGGCGGCGAGTACGGTGAGGACTGGCACCAGGCGGGGATGAAGCTCAAGAAGCAGAACGTCTTCGACGACTTCGTCGCCGCCTCAGAGTGGCTGATCGCCAACGGCTACACCTCGAAGCGGAAGCTGGCGATCGCGGGCTACAGCAACGGTGGCCTGCTCACCGCCGCCTCCATGGTGCAGCGCCCGGACCTGTTCGGGGCCGTGATCGTGGGCGTCGGGGTGCTCGACATGCTGCGCTTCCACAAGTTCACCATCGGCTGGGGCTGGACCTCGGACTACGGCTCGCCGGACAACCCGGAGGAGTTCAAGGTCCTCTACGCCTACTCGCCGTACCACAACCTGAAGCCGGGGACGGCCTACCCGCCGACCCTGATCACCACCGCCGACCACGACGATAGGGTGGTGCCGGCCCACAGCTTCAAGTTCGCGGCGGCCCTGCAGCGGGCCAACGACGGGACCCACCCGACGCTGATCCGCATCGAGACCCGCGCCGGCCACGGCGGCGGCAAGCCGGTTTCGAAGAAGATCGACGAGGCCGCCGACGAGATAAGCTTCCTCTTCAACGCGCTCAGAGGCGGGGGAACGGGGGAGCCGAAGGCGGCGGGGAAGTAGTAGC
>JBJMGZ010000818.1:0-2702 GCA_045807605.1 Thermoanaerobaculia bacterium
CGGCTGCCCAAGGCGATCGTCCGCCAGGAGGTGGAGAACCTCCGCCTCATGGGAGTCGAGCTCGAGACCGACGTGGTGGTGGGCAAGACGGTCACGATCGACGAGCTGCTCGGGGAAGAGGGCTTCGACGCGGTCTTCATCGCCACGGGAGCGGGACTGCCGCGCTTCCTGGGCGTGCCCGGCGAGCACCTGAACGGCGTCTGCTCGGCCAACGAGTTCCTGACGCGGGTCAACCTGATGAAAGCCTGGCGCTTCCCCGAGTACGACGAGCCGGTCTACGACTGCCGCGGCAGGACGGTCGCCGTGATCGGCGGCGGCAACACGGCCCTCGACTCGATCCGCACGGCGCTGCGCCTCGGAGCGCGGGAGGCGATGCTGATCTACCGCCGCTCCGGCGCCGAGATGCCGGCCCGCGCCGAGGAGGTCCACCACGCGAAGGAGGAGGGCATCCACTTCCACACCCTGGCGAACCCGGTCGAGTTCCTGGGCGACGCCAACGGCCAGCTCACCGGGGTCCGCTGCGTGCGGATGGAGCTGGGAGAGCCCGACGCGGACGGCCGCCGCCAGTCGAAGCCGATCCCCGGCTCCGAATTCGAAATGCCGCTCGACGTGGCCATCGTGGCGGTCGGCACCTCGGCCAACCCGATCGTGCAGTCCTCGACGCCTGGCCTCGCCACGACCCGCAAGGGCTACATCGAAGCGCATCCGGAGACCCTCCGCACCTCGAAGAAAGGCGTCTTCGCGGGAGGCGACATCGTGACCGGAGCGGCCACCGTGATCCTCGCCATGGGAGCGGGGAGGAAGGCGGCGCGCTCCGTGGACGACTACCTGCGCTCGGGGGAGTGGTAGGCCGCCGGCACGCGCCAACCTGTGACATCATCTCCGTCATCACTTGATTGAGAGGGCGGCCCGGGAATTCATGCCCAGGGTCCGTCGAAGGAGCAGGGCCAGCGCCTGATTCCTTTGCGCCAGGCCCGGAAAGGACTGGCGATGAAAAGGCTGCTGTCCCCGAAGGTGTGCGCGGCGCTGGTGATGATCGCCTGGCTGGCTGCCCTGGTTTCGTCCTGGGGCATGAGCGCTGCCGGCGCCAGGGCCATCGGAAAGGACACGAGCTGCTCCGCGGGCGACCTCGAGAACGTGGGAATCCGGCTGGAGATGGCCTCCTCGCTCGGCGAGGTGCCGGCGATCCTCGCCGGCAAGCCGCCCTCCGCGGAAAAAGCCGCCTGCATCCGCAGGGGCGAGACCGCGGTGGTCCGCGCCGACACGTTCTTTCTCATCTCCTACAGCCTGCTCGCCCTCGCCCTCTTCCTGTTCGTCCGGGCCCTGCGCGCTGCCTCCGGAAAGCCATCTCTCCAGGGGCTCCTCCTGGCCCTGGGCGTGCTCCTCGCGTTGACCATGGCGATCGGAGACCTCGTCGAGAACCGCCATCTGACCGAACTGCTCCAACTCGGCGGGCAGAACCCGCCCCCGAGCGATCAGATCCACGGGCAACTGACCGGCCTCAAGACTGCCGCCTACGTCAAGATGGGCGCGCTCGCCCTGGCCAGCCTGATCCTCGGCGCGCTCTGGCCATCCCGGTCGCGCTGGGTGCTGGCGCTGCGGTTCTTCGGCTTCGCCGCGGCTGCGCTGTTCGTCGGGTCGATGGTGCTGGACCTGCGCCAAGAGATGCTGGATATATCCGGTTTCCAGCTCCACGATTGGAATGCCGCCGTCCGCGGCATGATTGCCTTCGCCGCCTTCGCGCTCGCGGCCCTGATCCACGCCATCGCCACGGTGGCCGACCGCAAGCCGTATTCGGAGGGTGCGAAATCATGAGCGATCCACAGACGCCGCCGCCCATAGACCGCCGCGATCCGCACTTCCAGGAGGCCTATCCCCGGCTCCTTCTCGAGCGCGAGCGCATCCTCCTGCGGAAGCGGCGGCAGAGCGTGCAGCTCCCTCTCTCCGACCGCATGGCCGGCGTCGGCCTCTCCGGCGGCGGCATCCGCAGCGCCACCTTCGCCCTCGGGCTCTTCCAGGGCTTGGCGAAATCCCGCCTCCTGCGCTACATCGACTACCTCTCGACCGTCTCCGGCGGCGGCTATTTCGGCTCGTTCTTCGGGCAGCTCCTGACCCGGGACTACGTCCAGTCGGCGGAAGACGTGGAGGACATCCTCCTGCAGAAGAAGGAAGAGCGGGTCCTGGGCTTCCTGCGCGAGAACGGGCGCTACCTCTCGCCCAACGGCGGCGGCGACGCCCTCCTCTTCGGCTCCGCCATCCTGCGCAACTGGGTCTCCATCCACGTCGTGCTCTTCCTCTTCATGCTCTCCCTTTTCCTCGGCCTCCAGCTCCTGCGCACCGTCCCGGGCCTCGCCCGGCTCGCGCCGGAGTCCACCGGTCTCCTCTGGTGGAGCCCGCTGGTGGTGCTGCCCCTCTTGACCCTCGCCTTCGCCGCCGTGCCCCTGGGCTGGGCCTACTGGCTGGTCAAGCCGGAGAGGCGGGCGATCGCCGAGGGCTCCGGCGGCTCGAACGACAAAGACAAAAAGGATTCCGAGCCCGAGGAGGACTCCGAAACCGCGTCGATCGCCCCGCTCGTCCTGGTCTTCGTGGTCTCCTCCCTCTTCGCCGTCTTCACCTGGGGGAGCTGGAAGCTCTTCGCGCTCTGGGTGTCGCTCGCGCTGATCGCCGCGCTGGCGTTCGGCTTCCTGAAGCTCGCCGCGGCG
>JBJMGZ010000819.1:0-4962 GCA_045807605.1 Thermoanaerobaculia bacterium
GCCAGCGCAGAACCTCCCTCTCGGCCCGGCGTTCCCGGTCCCTCCGGGCGTGATACTCGCGAGAGGAAAGCTCTGTTACACCCATGACAGCCCGGGACCAGTCTACCGCATGCCCGTTGCGGGCCTACTCCTGCTGATCCCGGACCATCGCTCGATCGAGCGGGCTTTTCCGGTGGTCTCGTCGATGTCGATGAGCGCGCCGGCGAGGCGGACGTCCTGCTTGGCGACTTCGAAGGAGGTCGGGGTCTGGAAGAGGAAGCGCTTCAGGATCTTGTCCACGCGGACGCCGATGACCGACTCGATCCTCCTGGTCGGTCAAGGCCAGGATGGCGGACGTATCGAGGAGGTAACGCTCAGCGGGCACGCTCGCGTTGGCGCTCCTCGAGGAGGCGCCGGCTCAGCCCATGGGTGCTGCCGCGGGCCGCGCGGATGGCATCGTCGGGAATCGGGATGACGCGAATTGTGTGGCCATCGTCGATCCACTCCAGCCGCGAATGAGGCTCGATCCCATAGTCCCGGCGAATCCTCGCCGGCACGACTGTCTGCCCTCGCTCGGTAACTGTTGTCCTCATGCGGCTTCCGAAGGGGACGCTACAAGATCTTCCCCGAAGAAACAAGACGAGATGGCGGCCGGAGACGGCGACCTCGACGCGGCCGGACGGGATGATCGCGGCCTCTGCGAGCCGCATGCCCTGGGCCGCCCTACGCCGACGGATCCCGGACCATCACCCGCTCGATCGAGCGGGCTTTGCCGGTGGTCTCGTCGATGTCGATGAGCGCGCCGGCGAGGCGGACGTCCTGCTTGGCGACTTCGAAGGAGGTCGGGGTCTGGAAGAGGAAGCGCTTCAGGATCTTGTCGACGCGGACGCCGATGACCGACTCGTACGGGCCGGTCATGCCCGCGTCGGTCTGGAAGGCGGTGCCCTGCGGCAGGATGCGCTCGTCCGCGGTGGGGATGTGGGTGTGCGTGCCGACCACGGCGCTCACCCGGCCGTCCAGGAAGAAGCCCATGGCCACCTTCTCGCTCGTGGCCTCGGCGTGGAAGTCCACGAAGATCACCTTGATGCTCCGGTCGAGCTCCGCGAGCAGCCGGTTCGCCGCCTCGAAGGGGGACTCCAGGGGGTCCATGAACACCCGGCCTTCGAGGTTGAGCACCGCGACCGGGATCCCGGCCGCGGTCTCTCCCACGAAGACACCCTTGCCCGGGTTGCCCGCCGGGTAGTTGGCCGGCCGCAGGAGGTTCGGCATCCTGTCGAGGAGCGCCACCCCCTCTTTCTTGTCCCAGATGTGGTTGCCGCTCGTGTAGCAGTGGATGCCCAGCGGCTCGTATTCGGCCATGATGTCCGGCGTCACTCCGAAGCCGCCCGCCGAGTTCTCGACGTTGACGATCACGAAGTCGACGCGGTGATGGTCCACCAGCCGGGGCAGGTGGTTCTTCACCGCCCTCCGGCCCGGCTTGCCGAAGACGTCTCCCACGAAGAGCAGCTTCATCGGGCGTACTCGACCGAACGGGTCTCGCGGATGACCGTCACCTTGATCTGGCCGGGATAGGTCAGCTCCGCCTCGATCTTGCGCGCGATGTCCTTGGAGAGCCAGAGCGCCTGCTCGTCGCTGATCTTGCCGCTGTCCACGATGATGCGGATCTCGCGGCCGGCCTGGATGGCGAAGGTCTTCTGCACGCCCTTGAAGTTCGAGGCGATCTCTTCCAGCTTCTCCAGGCGCTTGACGTAGGTCTCCAGCACTTCGCGCCGGGCGCCGGGACGGGCCGCGGAGAGCGCGTCCGCGGCCGTGACCAGCACGGCTTCCACGGTCTGCGGATCGTAGTCGCCGTGGTGGCAGGCCATGGCATGGACGACGTCCTCGGTCTCTCCGAAGCGGCGGAGGAGGTCGATGCCGATCTGGAGGTGCGTGCCGTCCATCTCGCGGTCGATGGCCTTGCCGATGTCGTGGACGAGGCCGGCGCGGCGGGCGACCTGGATGTTGCACTTGAGCTCGGCGGCCATGGTGCCGGCCAGGAAGGCGACCTCCTTGCTGTGCTGGAGGACGTTCTGGCCGTACGAGGTGCGGTAGCGCAGCCGCCCGAGGAGCTTGACGAGCTCGGGGTGCATGCCGGGGATGCCCAGCTCCAGCAGCGCGGCTTCGCCCTCCTGCAGGATCTTCTGCTCGAACTCGGCTTTGACCTTTTCGACGATCTCCTCGATGCGCGCGGGATGGATGCGGCCGTCGACGATCAGGCGCTCCAGGGAGACGCGGGCGACCTCGCGGCGGAACGGGTCGAAGCCGGAGAGGATCACGGCCTCGGGCGTGTCGTCGACGATCAGGTCGACGCCGGTGGCGGTCTCCAGGGCGCGGATGTTGCGGCCTTCACGGCCGATGATGCGCCCCTTCATCTCGTCGCTGGGGAGCATGACCACGGAGACGGTGGTCTCGGAGACGTAGTCGGAGGCGGAGCGCTGGACGGCCATGCCGATGATGCGCTGGGCCTGCCGGGTGGCCTGCTCGCGGGCTTCGTCCTCGATGCGCTTGACGATGTGGGCGGCCTCGATGCGGGCTTCATCTTCCATGACGCGCACGAGCTCGTCGCGGGCCTGCTGGGCGGTGAGGCCGGCGATGTGCTCCAGCTTGGTGCGCTCCTCCAGCATCATGCGCTCGAGCTCCTCTTCCTTCTTCTCGAGGGCTCTCTCGCGGCCGGCGAGGGTGCGGTCCTGCTGGCTGAGCTCCTTGTCGCGCTTGGCGAGCTCGTCGGTGCGCTTGTCGAGGGTGTCTTCCTTCTGGGTGAGGCGGCGCTCCAGGGTCTCGAGCTCGGTGCGGCGCTTGCGCGACACGGACTCGAACTCGGTGCGCGCCTGGAGGAGCTTTTCCTTGGCCGCGATCTCGGCCTCGCGCATCCGGGTCTCGCCCAGGCGCGTGGCCTCCTCCTTCATCCTTTCGGCCTGGATGCGGGCCTCGTCGAGGTTCCGCTGGGCGGTTTTCCTGCCGCCGCGGACCAGCAAGGCAAAGGCCACGAACGCTGCGATCAGGATCATCGCGGCCACAATGACCAGGATCGTTTCGGTGTTCACCGGTATACCCCCTCTGTTCCCGGGGTTCGGGAAGGGGGACCGGCCGAAATCGGGAGGCCCTCTTCAACGAAGAGGGGGAGAAATGAAAGGCATCCCCTGCACGGCCGTGAGGGCCGCAGCGTTTAGAACCTGAAACGCGCCAGGTGGGTGTCCGCACTGCGAGCCGTTAGCGTCCCCGTACTGGCGGGGCTGGCACAGACCGCGCAGGTATAGAACTCCCTGGAAAATGTCGTAGGTTCAAAAAGCGTGGAACCCATCACGAACCGCACAGGGAATGCACACTCGATTTCAAACATATCTGTCAGCTGGCGGAGCCGGCTTCCCACTTTCAACGGCTGAGAGCCTGGCTTAATTCCTCGGTCAGCTCCGCCACCTTCTCCCGGATCTCGACCCGTTCCCCTTCTTGCTGCTTCTGTGCCCGGAACAGCTCGTCTGCCAAGTTAAGTGCCGCCAGAATGGCGATCCGGGTCACGTCGCCCTTCACATGTTGGGCGACCTCCCGCATCTTGCGGTCCACGAGGGCCGCCAGGTTCTGGAGGTACTCCCTGTCTTCGCTACCGCGGACGCTGTACACCCCACCAAAGATCTCAACCTCGGTATTGGTTGGAGGCATGGCGTATTTACGTCCCTCTCCCGACTGCCACCCGGGCAGCAAGTTACGTCCTGCCAGCGGTTTGGCGAAGGACACTATATACCACAGTGGGAGGGGCGTACAATCCGGCCCGTCTTTCCACCCGGCAATGGCGACCTACCCTCTTCTCCGGCGACTGCTCTTCCGGCTCGATCCCGAGGCCGGGCACGCGGCCGGCATGGCCGCCCTGCGCGCCGCCCAGGCGCTGCCTCCGGTGCGCAGCGCCCTCGCGCGCCGCAACCTCGTGGACGATCCGCGCCTGCATCAGACGCTCTTCGGCCGCGAGGTGCCGAACCCCGTGGGGCTCGCCGCCGGGCTCGACAAGGATGCGGTCGCGGTGCGCGGCATGGCCGCCCTGGGTTTCGGATTCCTGGAGGTCGGCACGGTCACGCCGCTCGCCCAGCCGGGCAATCCCCGGCCGCGGCTGTTCCGCTTCCCCGCGGCCGAGAGCCTCCAGAACGCCATGGGGTTCAACAACGGCGGGCTGGAGGCCATGCGCCGGCGGCTGCAGGCGGTCTATCCCTTGGAGATCCCGCTGGGGATCAACATCGGCAAGAACAAGGCGACGCCGCCCGACCGCGCCCTGGAAGATTACGGGACGCTGCTGCGCGGCCTCGCCCATCTCGGGGACTACCTGGTGGTGAACCTCTCCTCTCCGAACACGCCCGGCCTCCGGGACCTCCAGAACGAGACGTTCGTGCGCTCCGTGCTCGGCCTGGCGCAGGAGATCACGTCCAAGCCCGTGCTCGTGAAGATCGCGCCCGACCTGCCACCGGACACCGCTGCCGATCTGTGCGAGGTGGCGGTCGAGGCCGGAGCAGCGGGGATCATCGCCACGAACACGACGACCGAGTACGCCCTGCTGCCGGGGTGCAGGGATTTCGGGGGCCTCTCGGGGAGGGTGCTCAAGGAGAAGAGCTTCCGCGTCTTCGAGGCCGTGGCCCGCCGGCTCTTCGGCCGGACCGTGCTCATCAGCGTCGGCGGGGTCGATTCGGGGGAGGAGGCCTGGCGGCGGCTGCGGGCGGGCGCGTCGCTGGTGCAGGTGTATACGGCGCTGATCTACCAGGGGCCGGGGCTGGTCCGGCGGATCAACCGGGAGATTCTGGGGTTGATGGAGCGGGAGGGGGTCGCGGGGATCGGGGAGGTGGTGGGGTCGGGGCGGTAGGTCAATCCCCCCCAATGTAGAGACGCCCCGTGGGGCGTCTCCTCCGGCCGCCCAACGTTCTGGAATGGAGAAGCCCCACGGGGCGTCTCTACAATTGGGGGATG